>JARRPS010000108.1:0-9394 GCA_037382625.1 Gemmatimonadota bacterium
ATCAGGGTCGTTCCATTCGCCTCCAGCTCGAGGTCGAGCGGAACGAGCGCGGCGCCGGCATCGTTGTGTTGCAGGCGCCGCGCGTATTTCTCGTTGACGACGTACGTAAGGTGCTCCGGACCGGCGTTCCCGGCTGGGGCGATCCCGACGAGACGACGTTCCGGATCTCCTTCGATGCGTCCGGAGACTCTCTCCGCGAGTTCTCTGGCCGTAAAGGTCATGCGTCTATCCGTTCGGCTGGTGTCCGGATTCAGGGCCGGACGTACCGCGATGGGTCAGGGGGTCCCCCCGGCGGCAGGTGCTGCCGTGCCCATGCGCTGCATGACGAGGGATGTAATATCGAGCTCGGGAGCCGCCGCCACCACACCCTCGGTGGAGATATCGAACACCATGGCGTAGTTGTTCTCCGAGCGGATCTGCTCGATCAGGCCCGTCACGCTCTCGAGTATCGGCCGGAGCAGCTCTTGCTGACGCTGCTGTGCCTGATTCTCAAGTTCGAGTCGACGGTTCTGAAGCTCCTGTTGCCGGGTCTGGATCTCCGTCTGCTTCTGCTCTTTGGCCTGCGGGCTGAGCATCACTTCCTGCCTCTGGTAATCTCGCAGCAGCGAGTCAACGACCGCCGCCTGCCGTTCCAGTTCCTGGCGCCACTCGCCAAGCTCCCGGTCGAAGGTGCGCTGGGCGTCCGCCGATCCCGGAGCAGCCTGGAGGATCTGTGCCGAATTCAAGTAGACGAAGGTCGTCCCGGCCGGAGGCGCGTTCTGCGCGCGAGCGGAGGGGACGGAGAACAGAATGAAGGCCGCGAGGGCCGCCGCGGTTGTGCGAACCAGGAACATCGATGCGCTCTCCGAAAAAGGTACGGATGTCTCTGCCGATCTTCGCTCTTCGAGGATCGGCTCGATAGATACATCAGCTGCACCGGTCAGAAAAGCCGACCGAACCGGAAATGGAGCTGCCAGCCGGGGTCGGCTCGCCCCAGCACGTCGCGCCGGTCGAATCCGTAGGCGTAATCGATGCCTATTGGTCCGAACGGGGTGACGAGGGAAACTCCTAACCCCGCTCCCAGCAGAAGATCCGCTGGATTGAACTCCGAAGCGTTCTGCCAGACATTACCGCCGTCGACGAAGGCACTGCCAAAGATGTTGTCGGTCAGTTTGATTCCGAATTGTGCGGTGGTCGTGAAATATGCCTCACCGACCCTGTCGAGACTGCTGATCGGAGCCGATCGCGGCACATGCCCCCGGGGCGTGATCGTCGCTTCCTCGTACCCGCGAACCTGCTGGCCGACTTGAGTGCCGCCTACGTAGTACCGTTCGACAAAGAACGGGTTGTCGCCGAACACGAGACCCGCACGGAATGCGAGCCCAAGAACAAGTTCGATGGGAACGCCACCCCCACTGCCACCAATCTGTCCCACCGGCGCGAACCACTCGCTGGAAAGATCCCAACGATTATAGTTCCCGTCCCCGCCCAGAATGCCTCCCGTGAACCGGGCCGAGATCGAGTTCCGGCTACCGGACACCGGAAACAGTCCTCCCGCACGGTTATCCCGAACCAGGCGGAGGCTGACGGTGCTCCGGGTTCCCTGGGTGATCAGGTCTTCCTGTCCCTCCGGGATCCCGAAGGTGTCGAGGTCAGAGACTTCGTCGTTGAACAGGGAGTATCCCGCATAGAAACGCGTCGAGCGAAGGCTCAGCACCGGGATCCCGAACTCGAAGAAGCCACCCGTCTGGCGACGGGTGCCGAGACTGAAAGTCTGAAACTGGTCTCGGGCGCTCTGCAGACCGACAGAAAGACTGTTGCGCGATCCGAGAATCTCGGGGTCCGTATAGCTGACTTCGATGTCCTGAGACCGACGTCCGAAGAGCCAACGAAAATGGCCTACTTTGGCTTGCCCGAAAAGGTTTGGCTGGTCGTATCCGATGAATCCGGCGAGTCCGGTCGCGGCGGCGGCAGAGATCCCGAAATTCACGTTGCCGGTCTGCTTCTCCTTGACCCGGTAGACCAGATCGATGTCGCCGTCTTCGCGCGGCTTGATCTGAATCGCCTCGTCCGGCGGCAGGGTTTCGAAGAACCCGAGCGACTGAAGGTTGCGGATACTCTGTACGAGAAGCTGCTGCGAGTAAATGTCTCCCGGAAGAGTCATGATGACCTTCCGGATCACGGCATCGTGGGTATAGTCGTTGCCGACGATGCTGACGGTCCGGATGTAAGCCGGCTGCCCCTCCTGCACGAGCAGGCGCGTTTCCACGGTGGGATTCGCTTCGCCCTCTTCCGCCGGGTGCCTCCGGACCTCGGGCGCGATGTTCACCGAGAGATAGCCGGCATCGCGGTAAAGGTCGGCGATCTTCTGACTCGCCTCCTCGAACGCCGCCCGGTCGAACGGCGGTCGGAGTCTTTCCAGCGCCTCTTCGGAACGCGCGCCGCCGAGCAGGCCCTCGACCACATCGGGGAAGTACTCCGCCAGCTGCGAAGAAGGAAAGCGCCGGTTTCCCTCGATCTCGAAAGATCGGATCAGGTACTGCGGCCCTTCATTGACAGATATCTCGATTCGACCCTTCCCGGTGAGGGTGTCGACCACGATCGTGTCGCCCAGGACCTCCATGTCGATGTAACCGTACCGGGCGTAAAAGGCCGGAATCCGGTCGGCGAGATCCTTGCGGTACTCGTCCCGGTGCAGCTCGCCGGGCTTGAACCAGAAGAACCCCTCCTCGGAGGTCGACATGGCCCCGCGAATCTGGGAATCAGTGAATGCTCGATTGCCGGAAAATTCAACCCGTGCGAGGGCCAGGCGGGGCCCCTCGTTGACCTCGAATACGACATTGACCTGGTCAAGTCCGGAGCCGACGAGGCCGACAGAGTCGCGGATCGTGCTCTCGCCGACATGATCGAGCCCGGCGAAGACGAATTCGCCCACCAGCGGGCGCTCGACGACGTCGATGAAGAAGATGTTCGGCTCGCGAGCCGTCACCCGAATCCGGACATCATCGAACTCACCGGTCGCGAAGAGCCGCTGGATCGAGGCCTGGACGTCGGGTCCGTTGATGACATCCCCTTCCCGGAGTCCCGCGATCCGCCGCACCCCCTCATCGGAGAATCGGAATGCCCCGGATACGGCGACGCTGTCTACCCGCACCTGGTAGAGCGTCTGCTCCTGACCCCACAAAGGGATGACCCTCGCCGCCATCAACGTGGCGAGGGTCACGCCAACTCGAATAAACCTGCCGAATCTCACGTAGCGGAACTGTGCGATACCGCCTGGAACACGAGGGACTCGCCGTCTTCGGACACGCTGACGGCGATCTCATCTCCCCGGGCGAATTCTCCCATCAGAATCTTCTCCGAGAGCGCGTCCTCCACATACCTCTGAATAGTCCTCTTCAGCGGACGCGCACCAAACTTATCATCATATCCTCGATCCACGAGGAAGTCCACGGCGGCGTCGTCGAGCTTCAGTGTCAACTCCTCCTCGGCCTGACGCTTCTGAACTTCGCGCAGCATGATGTGGACGATCTGCCCGATCTCCGCCTTCGAGAGCGGATGGAAGACGATCGTCTCATCGATACGATTCAGGAACTCGGGCGTGAACACCCGATCGATCTCGTCGCGGATCCGGTCGGCCATCCGATCGTAATCGATGCCCGACCCTTCCTCCGAGGCGAATCCCAACGACTTGGACCCCGCAATGTCCCGGGCCCCGACGTTCGAAGTCATGATCAGGACCGTGTTCTTGAAGTCGATGACCCGTCCGTAGTTGTCCGTCAGGCGCCCTTCGTCGAGAACCTGGAGCAGGATATTGAACACGTCGGGGTGCGCCTTCTCGATCTCGTCGAGCAGCACGACGCTGTACGGCCGTCGCCGGACCGCCTTGGTGAGCGCACCGCTGTCTTCGTATCCGACGTAGCCCGGAGGCGCGCCGATGAGTCGACTGACCGAGAACTTCTCCATGTACTCGGACATGTCGACCCGTATCAGGGCCTGGTCATCGGCGAAGAGAAAACGGGCCAGCTGGCGAGCGAGCTCAGTCTTCCCGACCCCTGTCGGTCCACAGAAGATGAAGCTCCCGATCGGCCGATCTGGGTCCTTGAGCCCTGCGCGCGTCCGCCGGATCGCCCGGCTGAGGGCCTCGATCGCCTCCTGCTGACCCACGACCGTGTCGTGCAGCTCTTCTTCCATCTTGAGGAGTCGCTCTGTCTCCTCTTCCCGCAGGCGACTGACCGGAATCCCTGTCCAGCGCGATACGATGAAGGAAATCGCCTCCTCGTCGACGATCGGGCGGAAGTCCTTCTGCTGCTTTTCCCACTCTTCCTTGCGCCGCCGGATCTCGGCGTTCAACTCCTTCTCACGGTCTCTGAGAAGAGCAGCCTTCTCGAAGTCCTGGTCGCGAATCGCCTCGTCCTTCCGACCACTGAGGTCGTCCATCTCTTCCTGCAGCTGCTGCACCTCGGGCGGCGGGACCTGCGCGCTCAGCCGGGATCGCGCCCCGGCCTCGTCCAGCACGTCGATCGCCTTGTCGGGCAGGAACCGATCGGTGATGTACCGGTCACTCAGTTTGGTGGCCGCGATGAGCGACGGATCCGGGAGCTCCACGTTGTGGTGGTCCTCGTAGTGCTTTCTCAGCCCCTGCAGGATCTCGAACGTCTCGTCGATCGATGGTGGCTCGACGATGACCGTCTGAAACCTCCGCTCGAGGGCTCCATCCTTTTCGATGTACTTCCGGTACTCGTTCAGCGTAGAAGCACCGACACACTGCAATTCGCCGCGTGCGAGGGCCGGCTTCAGCATGTTCGAGGCGTCGATGGCACCCTCCGCCGCGCCCGCGCCCACGAGCGTGTGTAGTTCGTCGATAAATAGAATGATCCCGTCATTCTGAGAAATCTCGCTGACGATCGCCTTGAGTCGCTCCTCGAACTGACCACGGTATTTCGTGCCGGCGATGACCGCCGCCATATCCAGCGCGAGAACCCGGTGGTCCTTCAGGCTGTCCGGCACGTCAGCACGGACGATCTTCTGGGCGAGGCCCTCGACGATTGCGGTCTTACCGACGCCCGGCTCACCGATCAGTACGGGATTGTTCTTCTTCCTGCGGGAGAGGACCTCCATGACTCGTTCGATCTCCGGGGCACGTCCGATGGTCGGATCCAGCTTGCCCTCGGCGGCCAGTTCCGTGAGGTCCCGGCAGAAGTGATCGAGCGCCGGTGTTTTCGACTTCCCTTCCCCACGGGGCGCTCCCGCCGACGGGGCGGACTCCGGCGGCGTAGCCGGCATGTCGGTGCCCAGCAGCTTGAGCATCTCGGAACGCGCCTCGTCCAGCCCGATGCCGAGCTCGCCGAGAACACGCGCCGCGAGGCCCTTCTCTTCGCGAAGCAGGCCGAGCAGGAGATGCTCGGTTCCCACGTAGCTGTGGTTCAGCTCGCGGGACTCGGCCATCGCATACTCGAGAACCTTCTTCGCGCGAGTGGTATACGGCAGCTCGCCGATCGGGGTCGTTGCCTTTCCGGCCCGAATGTTCTCCTCGACCAGACGCAGCAGGTCGTCGAGATCCGCGGCCAGATTACGAAGCACCTCCGCCGCCACGCCCTCTCCCTCCCGGATGAGGCCGAGAAGGATGTGCTCGGTTCCCACGTAGTCGTGCTGAAGGCGAACGGCTTCCTCGCGTGCCATTGCGAGGACCTTCCGGACACGGTCGGTGAAATTGTAGTTCATTCACACCTCTGACGGCGGATCCTTCCGCCGCGGTTCAATTCAGATTTCGCCCCGGATCATCAGCTCCGGCGCCGTCTGTTTCGTCGGCGCCCAGTCGCGCCCGAACGTAGGCGGCACGTGCGACGTCCGCATCGGCCTCATCGAGCGTGCTGCCGACATCGCGCGACCTGTGAGCGGTCTGGCCGAGGACGAGGATTTCGTTGAGCGTCTCTACCCTGGGCGTGGGCAGTAGTTTCAGCGAAACTCCCAGTCGAAGTCCCGAGAGAAGATTCAGCATCTCCACAGTCGAAAGACTGCGCGACGTTCGCAGGATCCCGTAGGCTCGCCAGACCTTGTCTTCCAGAACCGTCGGCGCCTCGCGAAGCAGCACGCTTCGTGCGCTGCGCTCGTACTCGATTACCTTTCCGGTGACCCGGGCGAGATGCTCCACGAGGTCCTCTTCGGTCTTGCCGAGCGTGGTCTGGTTGGATAGCTGGAAGAGATTCCCCACGACCTCCGACCCCTCCCCGTGAAAGCCGCGGTACGTCAGGCCCACCTGGGAGATCCCCTCTAGGACTTTGCTGATCTCCTTCGTGAGGACGAGACCCGGGAGGTGGATCAACACGGAGGCGCGCAAGCCGGTGCCGACGTTCGTCGGGCACGAGGTCAGAAAGCCGAGCTCGTGGTGGAACGCGAACGGCAGAAGCGCTCCGAGTTCCTCGTCGAGTCGGTCCACCCGTCGCCACGTGTCCTCCAGCGCGAAGCCCGCTCCGAACGCCTGGAGCCGAAGGTGATCCTCTTCGTTGACCATCACCCCGATGGCGTCGTCCTCTGAAAGGACGAGCGCCGCGTGCGAGGGACCTTCCGAGGCTCGCTCGAGCAGTTCCCTGCTGACGAGGTGACGCTCGAGCAGGATCTCGCGGTCGCGCGGTTCCAGGCTGTCGACAGTCCAGATCTCTGAACCTGAGAGAGAGGCGGCCGCCTCGATCGCCGCTCGTGCACGTTCGAGGATCCGTGCCAGGTCCTCCCTGCCTGCACGAACGGGAAAAGGGAACCCCTGCAGATTGCGGGCGAGCCGGACACGGGTGGAAAGAACGATCTCCGATTCCGCTCCGCCACCCGACAACCAGGCCAGCCCCCGACCATCGAATCCTGCGCGATCCCCGGTCACGAGTCTGCCTCGATTTCGCGGATCCGGTCCCGGAATTCCGCCGCCGCTTCGAAGTCTTCGGTATCCACCGCGCGCTGGAGCCGACGGCGCAGAGCCGCCAGTTCTCCGATCCGGTCGCCGATCTCCGAGCCCGAGTGAACGTACAGCTTGCCGACATGTTGAACGGAACCCTGCAGCCGTCGCACCAGGCCCCGGAGCCGTTCGTCGAAATGGACCCAGCATTCCGCGCAACCGAGCCGCCCGGTCCGGCGGAAGTCGGCGGCCGTGGTTCCGCAGTACGGGCAGGGCTCGAGCGGAGCCCGTCCCGACTCGCTCTCGGGGCCCTGCCCCAGCTGAGCCAGGAAATCGACCAGGGGTGCCTTGGCCGGAACGGAGGTGGACACCCCCTTCTCGCTCGCACAGGCCGAGCAGAGGTGCAACGTCGACATCTCGCCGTCCTCGATCGTGGTGAGCTGGATCTCGGCGGGTCGCTCACCACAATTGTCGCAGGTAACCCCTTCCGTCACTCGCTCACTCCGTTGCCGCTCACGTCGTCACTTCCGTCTCCGTCTATTCTGCGCAGAATGCCGTCCCGGAGTTCCAGTACCCGGTCCGTCCGGTCAGCCAGCGAGGTGTTGTGGGTCACGACGACGAGCGCCGTCCCATGTCGTTCGACCAGCTCGAAAAGCACGTCGTGCAGGCGCTCACTGGTCTCCCGGTCCAGGTTACCCGAAGGCTCATCCGCCAGCAACACGGGCGGCTCGTTGGCGAGTGCCCGCGCTACGGCGACCCGCTGCTGCTCCCCACCGGAGAGCTTCGCCGGACGGTGCTCGATCCGGTTCTCGAGTCCGACCTGTGTCAGGAGCCGCACCGCACGTTCACGCGCTGCGGCCCGTTCCGTACCGGCAATGACCTGGGGCATCATGACGTTCTCGAGCGCCGTGAAATCCCGCAGCAGGTGGTGAAACTGGAAGACGAATCCGACGTACCGGTTGCGGACTCGAGCCAGTTCTTCGTCCCCGAGCTGCGAGAGCTCGCGGCCGCCGAGGTGGACGCGACCTGAGGTGGGCAGGTCGAGACCTCCGAGCACGTGCAGCAGGGTCGACTTTCCGGCACCGCTCGGGCCTACGATCGACACGGTCTCGCCTCGCTCCACCTCGAGATCGATTCCCCGAAGAACCCGAATCGGATCCCCCGTCGCCCCTTCGAAGGTTCGCTCGACGTCCTTCGCTGCGATCGGAGCGGCCACGGCGGGCTCGACCGTCACGCTCGTTCCGGGCTCACTCATGCCGTATCGCCTCCACCGGCGTGTACTCCGCCGCCCGGCGGGCCGGGTACAAGGTCGCGAGGAACGAAATGACGAGAGACGCTCCGACGATGGTGAGCACATCCAGCGGCTGCACATCGACCGGCAGCCGGTCGACGAAATAGACGTCTCCGGGCAGGCTGATGAACTCGTACGTGTAGAGCAGCCAGGAGAGAATCAGGCCGAACACGGTGCCGATGGCCGTGCCGATCAGTCCGATCACCACGCCCTGGACGACGAAGATCCGGGTCACATCCTTCTCGGTCAGGCCCATCGCCCGGAGAATCCCGATCTCACGGATCTTGTCCGTCACCACCATGATCAGGGTCGAGACGATGTTGAAGGATGCGACCAGGACGATGAGCAACAGGATCACGCCCATCGCGAACTTCTCGAGTTTCAGGGCGGAGAAGAGGCTCGCATTCTGTTTCTGCCAGTCATCGACCCTGTACGGGAAGCCCAGTTCCGATTCCAGACGGTCCGCGACCTCTCCCGACTTCCACGGGTCCCGGACATTGAATTCCACGCCCGTGACCGTCGTGCCCATGCGCAACAGGGTCTGGGCGGCAGTCAGGTCCACGTAGGCGAACTTCGTGTCGTATTGATAGAGGCCGGTCTCGAAGAGCCCGGTCACCTCGAAGAGGCGCATCTGGGGCTGAATCCCTGTCGGCGTCAGTTCAGCCCCCTGGAAGGAAACGAGGGTGACCTGTCTTCCCGGAAAGAGCCCGAGACGGTCGGCGAGACTCGCTCCGAGGACGATTCCGGGCCGACCGGATTCCGTCTCCCCGAAGGGCATGGCACCCGAGACGAGGTGCTCGTCGATTTCGGTCACCTCGAGCGCGATCGAATCGTCTAGGATTCCGCGCAGCACGGCGCCTTCGGAGTAACTGCCTCCCGGTACGTTGAGTCCGACCTCCGTATAGATGAAGGGCGCCGCCGCGACGACATCTTCGTCGCTCCGGATGCGCTCCAGTACCGAGCGCCACGACTCCATGCGAACCGTCTCTCCCAGTTCCAGCACCATTCCGTGCGAGTTCGCTCCGAGGATCTTCTCGCGGAGGTCTGTCTGAAGACCCGACATGACCGCGATCACCACGATCAACGCCATCACACCTACCGCGACGCCACCGATGGCGATCCAGGTGATCAAGTTGAGGAATCCCCGTCCTCTCCGACTGGAGAGGTAACGGCGGGCGATGTAACCGTGGAGCCGCCGTCGGTTCGATCCTGGCGCCACCTCAGCCCTCGTCCTCGCG
>JARRPS010000109.1:0-8906 GCA_037382625.1 Gemmatimonadota bacterium
GTCGAGATCACGGAGGCTACGCCCCCCGCGACCTATCCCCCGATCTTCTCGAGTCGCGAAGGACCAAACCCGTGGGCCACGATGGCGCTCGGTGGAATCAACGGCGGAGCGAGCGGAGGAGGAATCATCGCCGCCAAGAAGGTGAGTCAGCCCTCCGAGGATGAAATCGGGCTGGGGGAGGTGTGACGATGAACATCTCGAGGCGGGGAGCCCTGAAGGTCGCCGCTTTTGGCGCGGCGACCGCGGCGGGTGCCCGGAAGGCCGAGGCCCGTGAGAAGAAAATGGCGCCTCCCGACGCCACCGGCATGCTCTATGACGCGACGCTCTGCATCGGGTGCAAGGCCTGCGTCGCCGCCTGCCGCGACGCCAACGACCTGGAGCTCGAAGAGAGCAGCACTCTCTATGACGATCCGGTGGATCTCTCCGCGAATACCTGCAACATCATCAAGTTCTACGATGGCGGCGGTGACGGAGAAGGAGAGGTCTCCTTCGTCAAGCAGCAGTGCATGCACTGTATCGACCCGGCCTGCGCCGCGGCCTGCATGATGGGCTCGTTTCAGAAGCGGCAGAACGGAATCGTGACCTGGAAGCCGGACCGTTGCATCGGGTGCCGCTACTGCCAGGTCGCCTGTCCGTTCGGCATTCCGAAGTTCGAATGGAATTCGCCGATTCCCGCGATGGTGAAGTGCCAGATGTGCCTCGCCAAGGCGGGAACCACGAAGGAAGGTCAGCTGAACGAGGTCGGCCAGCCGGCTTGCACCGAGGTCTGCCCTCGCGAGGCCGTGATCTACGGTCCGTACGAGGAGCTGAAGGCGGAGGCGCTGCGCCGGATCGCCGAGAATCCCGACCGCTACGAGGACCACGTTTACGGTCTCGAGGAGGCCGGCGGGACGCAGGTACTCTATCTGACGGCGAAGGGTGTTCCCTTTGCGAAGCTCGGCCTTCCCGAGCTGGGACCGGAGCCGGTGCCGGCGCTCCCGGTCGGGCTTCAGCACACGATCTACAAGGGGTTCGTCGCACCGGTCGCCGTCTACGGCATCGTAGCGGGCCTCGTCTGGAGAACGCGCCGGCAGCACGACGCGGCCGGTGAGGAGGTGGGCGCGTGAACAACGGTCACGGAGTACCCAGGCCGGTCGGCGGGCCGATCATGACCCCGGTCATGAAGCTCTGTCTCGCGCTGGCCGGAATCACGGCGCTTCTCTTGATCTACCGCTTCCTCGTCGGTCTCGGGCCGGTGACGAACATGACCGATGGGCACCCGTGGGGCCTGTGGATCGCGTTCGATGTCGTCACGGGCACCGCGCTGGCATGCGGCGGATACGCCATCGCACTGCTGATCTACGTCTTCAACAAGGGCAAGTACCATCCGCTGATCCGCTCCGCGATCCTCACCAGCGCGCTGGGCTACACGCTCGGGGCGATCGGCGTGATCATCGACCTGGGTCGCCCCTGGTGGACCTGGAAGCTGCCGATCTTTTTCTGGACCTGGAATCTGGATTCGGTCCAGCTGGAAGTCGCCCTCTGCATCATGCTCTACACGGCAGTGCTCTGGATCGAGATGGCGCCGGTGTTCATGGAGCGCTGGGAGCAGGAGGACGACAAGCCGAAGCTCCAGGAGTTCTCGCGCAAGTGGACGCCGATCCTGATGAAGGCGATGCCATGGCTGATCGCTCTCGGGATCGTGCTTCCGACGATGCACCAGTCGAGTCTGGGTTCGATGATCCTGCTGGCCGGACCGAAGCTGCACCCGCTCTGGCTCACGCCCTGGTTGCCTTTCTTCTTCCTGATCTCCTGTATCGCCATGGGATACGGAATGGTGGTTCTGGAGACGATGTGGTCCCGGACCGTCTATTCCCGCTATCGGGAGACCTCGATTCTGACGGCGCTCTCTCCGGCCATGGTGGTGGTGCTCCTGGTCTGGGTCGGCGTGCGTCTGTTCAACGTCGTGGCGACGGGCAAGACCGGGTACCTGTTCAATCTCGATCGGTTCTCGATCCTCTTCTGGCTCGAAGTCCTGCTGTTCCTCGTTCCGGCGATCATCCTGATGCTGAAGCCGACGAGGACAGACCGGGATCGCGGACGACTTTTCATGGCTTCCGGCATGATGGTGACCGGCGGGATGCTGCACCGGTTCACCGCCTACTGGTTCGCCTACAATCCGGGCGAGCACTGGAACCTGTATTTTCCCTCGTTGTTCGAGATCTTCGTGACCGTAGGGCTGATTGCCGCCGAGGTCGCGGCGTTCATGTACATCATCAAGAAGTTCCCGATTCTGACCGGCCGTCCTTCCGCGGCCCTGCCCACGTGAGGAGTGAGACATGGCACGCATCGTCGTAGATCCGGTCACCCGCATTGAAGGACAGTATCGACGTTGAGGTGACAGGGGGCTCGGTTCAGAAGTCCTGGGCCTCCGGACAGATGTGGCGGGGCATCGAGGTCATCCTGCAGGGCAGGGACCCGCGCGACGCCTGGCTGTTCACGCAGCGCTTCTGCGGGGTGTGCACGACCGTTCACGCGATCACTTCGGTTCGGGCGGTGGAGAACGCGCTCGACCTCGAGGTCCCCTTGAACGCCCAGTACATCCGGAACCTGATCCTGATCGCGCACGCGATGCACGATCACATCGTCCATTTCTACCACCTGTCGGCTCTCGACTGGGTGGACATCACGTCGGCGCTGCAGGCGGACCCTGCGGCCACCTCGCGACTGGCCGAGAGCCTCTCTCCCTGGCCCTACAACAGCGTGCAGGCGATGCGCGCGACCAAGGGGAAGCTGGAGAGCATCGTGGCCAGCGGTCAGCTCGGCATCTTCGCGAACGGCTACTGGGGGCACCCGGCGATGAAGTTGCCGCCGGAGGTGAACCTCCTCGCGGTCAATCACTATCTGCAGGCGCTCGAGTACCAGAGGAAGGCGAATCAGATCGTCACCATCCTGGGCTCGAAGACTCCCAATATTCAGAACCTGGCCGTCGGCGGCGTCGCGAACGCGATCAACCTGGACAACCAGGCGACGCTGAACATGACCAAGCTGTACCAGATCAAGGACCTGTTCGACGAAGTCCTCGCCTTCGTGCAGCAGGTCTACATCCCGGACATCCTGGCGGTCGGATCGCTTTACCCCGACTGGCTCGGATACGGGGCGGGGGTGAAGAACTACCTCGCGGTCCCCGACCTGCCTCTCGACGCGGCAGGCACGCAGTTCGATCTGCCGGGTGGAACGATCATGAACGGCGATGTCTCGACCGTGAAGCCGATCTCGCGCTTCGGCGACGAGTACTTCCGGGACAATGTCGAGGAATCGATCGCACACTCGTGGTACGACGGAGACTGGTCCCGACACCCGTACGAAGAGGAGACCGTCGCCAACTACACCGACTTCGAAGACGACGGGAAGTACAGCTGGGTGAAGTCGCCGCGCTTCGCCGGAGAGCCGATGCAGGTGGGCCCCCTCGCGCAGATTCTCGTCGGGTACGCGCAAGGGCACGAACTCACGGTGAAGTGGGTGGACACGGCGTTGTCGGAGCTGCGCAGCCGGACCGGCGTCAACGTCGGCGTCGGCCACGTGCAGTCGACGCTCGGCCGGCACGCCGCGCGAGCCCTCCGGACGGCAATCATCGGCGACCTGGCGCTGAAGCACTGGGGTCTCCTGATCGAGAACATCGGAAGCGGCGACACCGACATTTTCAATGCTCCCGTCTTCCCGAGGGGCGAGCAGCGGGGCTTCGGCTTCCACGAGGCACCGAGAGGCGCGCTGTCGCACTGGGTCGTGATCGAGAACGGGAAGATCAAGAACTACCAGGCCGTGGTGCCGACGACCTGGAACGCGAGTCCTCGGGACGCGGCCGGCCAGATCGGGCCGTACGAGGCCTCATTGCTCGGCAACCCCGTCGCGGATCCGGAGAGGCCTCTGGAGGTGATCCGGACGGTGCACTCCTTCGACCCCTGCCTCGCATGCGCGATTCATACCCTCGATGTCGAGGGGAACGAGATCGCGAAGGTGCGGGCGCTCTGAGCGCCGCGCACCCGACGGTGGCGCCCGCCCGGCTCACGGGCGCCGCCGCTCGCCGCCGGCACGGAGGGGAGGTCCCACCGTGCCGGCGGTGACCGTATTCGGGCTCGGGAACATCCTGATGGGCGATGATGGGCTCGGTTCGTACGTCATCAAGGTGCTCGAGTCGCGATACACCTTCCCGCCCGATGTCCAGGTTCTCGACGCTGGTACGCCGGGGCTCGAGTTGAGCACGATCCTCGAGGACTCCGGCGCGCTCATCATCGTGGATACGGTGCGGGCGGACGGCGATGCGGGAACGGTGAAGACCTATCGCCGCGAGGAGATTCTCAAACATCCGCCCGCGCAGCGCATCACGCCTCACGATCCCGGGCTCAAGGAGACCTTGCTCGTCCTCGAACTTCAGGGCGAGACACCGCCCGAGGTATACGTGGTCGGCGTGGTTCCCGGAAACGTCGAGTACGGAGTCGGACTGACGGATGCCGTGCGCGATGCCGTGCCGGGTGCCATCACCAGGATCGTGGAGGAACTCGACAGACTGGGGCACGCCGCTACCCCGCGTGATCCGCCCATCGAACCCGATATCTGGTGGGAACGGGAGCCCTGACACCGATCTGACTCCGGCTGGAGGGGCCCTCGGGACGGTTCCTCAGCGCAGAACGTACCTGGCGAGCTTCTCGCGAGCGATCGGGTCGGCGAGCTTCAACGGAGGCATTCCGTCGCCGTAGAGTTCCCGCATTTCACTCAACCTCGGATCCGTAGCCGCGATACTGTCGGGATCACGGAAGTAGGCGAGCAGTCGATCCTCGTTCCAGTGCTTCTTCACCCCCTGGAGCGTGGGCCCCGACGAGGGGGACCCCTTGAGATCGACGCCGTGGCACTCGTCGCAGCCTGCCTGCATGTAGATCTCGTGTCCTTCGCCGCCGCCGCACGCCGCACTCGCGAAGACGCACAGGGCCAGGAGACGGAAAGGGATGCTCTTCCATTTCATTCTTCGCATGGTCTCGAGTTCCAAGCTTCGTCGCCCGAAAGCCTCGAGCGGCCCCGGGATCCAACGCGGCGGGAATTTAGGCCAACGCCCGCGCCGATGCGAGCCGCGACGTGGAGGTGCCCGCAGGGGCGTCGTTCCTCTATCTTACAGTCTTCGATCGCCCTCAAACGGAGAGCCCCATGACCTTGTCTTCCCTTGCCCGTATCGCCGTCGGCGCCCGGTTGGTGTCCTTCTTCGCGGCCGCCCTCATTCTCGGAAACGCCTCTCCGGCCTCCGCCCAGGCGGTGGACTGGAATCGAATCGACGACACGATCGATACGATGCTCGAAGAGTGGGTCACCCCGGGAGTGGCGGTCGCCGTGGTGCAGAACGACTCCGTCGTTTTCGCGAAGGGCTACGGCGTCCGGCGACTCGGGGAGCCGGGGCCGGTCGGGCCCGAGACGCGCTTCGCGGTCGCGTCGAACACGAAGGCCTTCACTGCGGCACTGCTCGCTCAACTGCACGTGCAGGAAGCCATCAGTATCGATGACCACGTGAAGCGACACCTGCCGGACTTCCAGATGAACGATCCCTGGGTCTCAGAAGAGATCCGCGTCAGCGATCTGCTGACGCATCGAAGCGGGCTCCCGACTTTTGGTGGCGACCACTTGTGGATCGGTCAGAATCTCCCGAGAGAGGAAGTCGTGCGCCGGGTGCGCTGGCTCGAACCGACCGGCCCCTTCCGCGCTTCCTTCCAGTACCAGAACCTGATGTACCTCGTAGCCGGACAGGTAGCGGCTTCGGTCGCGGGAATGGACTGGGACCGACTGGTGGCCGAGCGGATCCTCGATCCTCTCGGAATGAGGAGCACCACGACCACCCTCGCTTCGCTCGAGGGCCTCGACGATGTCGCCGCCGCTCACGAGCACGTCGGCGGCGAGCTGAGAGTCGTCGAGTACGACGATGTCAGCGGCGTTGCGCCGGCCGCAGCTCTGAATTCGAACGTTCTCGACATGGCTCGCTGGATGCGGGCGAATCTCAACGGGGGAGAACTGGGGGGCACGCGGATTCTGCCGGAGCGTGCGGTGCGCGAAATGCACTCGATCCACTATCCGCTCGGAGTGTCGCCCTGGGCCGAGGCGAACCTCGGGCAGCGCTTCAACGGCTATGGCTATGGATGGTTCATCTCGGAGTACAAGGGTCGGAAAGTCGTCTCGCACAGCGGTGGACTGACGGGGATGATCTCACTGCAGACGCTGTTGCCCGAAGAGGGCATCGGGGTCGTGGTGCTCACGAACTACGCGCCCGACGCACCGACGCGCGCGATCACCTATACGATTCTCGACGCTCTTCTCGGAGAGCCGACGCGGGACTGGAATTCCGTGTATCGTGGCTTCGTGGAGGCTGGAATGGAGCGCGCGGAGCGAGCCGAGGCAGAACTGGAGGCGAACCGGTCTTCCGACCGGCCCCCTACCGTTCCGGTCGCGCAATTCGTCGGCACGTACGCGAACGAGCTTTCCGGGTCGGCGGAGGTCCGGCTGGAGGGCGACCAGCTGGTGTTCGACTACAATCCGAGGCACCTGGGAGACCTGGAGCATTGGGAAGGAAACCGGTTCCGCGTCCACTGGCGTCATCCGATCTTCGACATGGCACCGAAGACGTTCCTCGACTTCGAAACCTCCGCTGTCGGAACCGTCGAAGCTCTCATCGTCACCTTCTATCACCCCAACCGGTTCGTGAAGTCCGAGTAGATCGCGAGAGTATTTGCGCCTCCCGGTTCGCGGACGCGGGCGGCGCTATGGAAGCGGGTCGCTCGGTGGAATGTATGTAAGTTTCATCTTTACAATCATTTCTACCGTTCGGAGCCGGCTTCCCGTCGGCCGGGTCCCACTCTTGCTGACCCGGGGCATGGAACAGGTGCGTCCGCGCCGGACGCCGACTCTGAGAGCACTCAGCCCGGGGAGATACGCCATGAAGAAGGTTCTCGTGATCGCCGCCGCCATGTTCTGCGTGTCCGGAGCGCCCTCCGCTTCGGCGCAGGGATTCCGATGGGGACCCGAATTGAGCCTCGCGACCGACACCGATTTCGGACTCGGCGCGCGCGTCGAATTCGATTTCAACAACTCGCCGTTGACCGTGGTCGGTTCCTTCGACTATTACTTCCCGGACGGCCCGGTCGATTACTGGGAGATCAACGGAAACCTGATCTACAACTTCGACATCCCGAGCGCTCCCAGCGTTACGCCTTACGCCGGCGGGGGACTCAACATCGCGCACCAGTCGAGCGACAGGGAATCGGGCAGCTTCAGCGACACCGACCCGGGCCTGAATCTGCTCGGTGGGGCCCGGTTCGACGCCGGATCCCTTATGCCCTTCGTCGAAATGAAGTTCACGATCGAAGGAGCCGAACAGTTCGTCGTGACGGGAGGACTCCTCTTTTAGCGGAGCACCAATGGCCGAGCCGGCAACGATCACCCCTGCGCTGTTCGGATTCCTGCGTGACCTGAAGTCGAACAACGAGAGGGCCTGGTTCGAGGAGAACCGGGCCCGATTCGAGGAGGAGGTGCGAGAGCCGCTGCTCGCGTTCATAGGGTCGGTGCAGGAGCCGCTGGCCGGGATCAGCCCCTCCATTCTCGCGATCGCGAAGAAGCAGGGCGGATCGCTGTTCCGAATTCACCGCGACATCCGCTTCTCGAAGGACAAGAGTCCCTACAAGACCTGGGCGGCACTGCAATTCCGGCACGAGGCCGCCAAGGATGTCCACGCTCCCGGCTACTACCTCCACCTGGAGCCCGACAACTCATTCGCCGCCGCCGGGATCTGGCGTCCTGCGCGGGATGAGCTCGATCGGATTCGCGAAGCGCTGGTAGAGCAGCCGACTCGCTGGTCCGCAGTGCGCGACCGTCTCGAGTCGGAAGGCTGGACATTCGGTGGTGAGGCCCTGAAGCGGGTCCCCCGTGGAATAGACCCCGATCACCCGCTGGCGGACGATCTGAAACGCAAAGACTACATCGTCTCGTTGCCGCTGGACGAGGGCGAGATCTGTCGGTCCGATTTTCCCGACCGGTATCTCGAGCTCGCCCGGTCGGCGGCCCCGCTGCCCGAGTACTTGTGTCGGGTGCTCGGGCTGGCCTGGTAGCCATGGCGCTCCGGAGTCCCGTCCGCAGCGATGAGTTGTCTGCGCGCGAGCGCTACGAGCTTCTGACCTCTCTCGTCGTTCCGCGCCCGATCGGGTGGCTTTCCACCCGCGGTCCGGACGGCGTCGCGAACCTCGCTCCTTTCAGTTACTTCTCGGCTCTCTCCGCATCGCCGATGCTGATCGGAGTCTCGATCGGACATCGAAGCACGGGACCGAAGGACAGCCTGGTGAACATCCGTGCAAGCGGGGCGTTCTGTGTGAACGTAGTCGACGTCCCGCATCTCGAGTCGATGAACGCCAGCTCGATAGACTCCGGCCCGGAACACGACGAGTTCCGGCACGCGGGGCTGACAGCCGTGGAATCCCCCGTGGTGGACGCGCCGTATGTCAGCGGAGTGCCGGCTGTTCTTCACTGCCGGCTCCATCGGGAGGTGGACATCGGAGCAGAAGCCAACACGCTGATCGTGGGTCTCGTCGTGGGTACATCTCTGGATGATGCTCTCACGCAGGTGGAGGGGTCCCGCTACGTCCGTACCGAGTCCCTTCGACCGGTCGGGCGGCTCTGGGGTCCCGCCTATTCGATGCCCGGCGAGATTCGTGTTCTTCCCCGGCCCCGGCCCGATTCTTCCGGCTGATCGCCTGCGGGTCTCCGCCGCCGGACGGTCGCCTCGCTCATCCGTTCCGGGCCGACTGGATCACGGACTCGAGTCGGAAGAGGTAACTGGCGAAAGCATTCCGGCCCTTCGTGGTCAGGCGGTACTCGGTTCGCGGTTTCCGCTGAGCAAACCG
>JARRPS010000110.1:0-14187 GCA_037382625.1 Gemmatimonadota bacterium
CCGTCTCCCATCAGTCTTTCCGACACCACGGAATGAAACTCCGCGCCCTCCAGGGGTCCCGTCATAGGTTCCGGACGCGTCTCCCGCTCCACCTTCTGAGAGCGAGGTGCGTCGGCAGCCCGACGAAAACGGGACTCGAGCTCCCGCAGATCGACGACACCAGACAGCACGTCGTCGAATCCGGCGTCCAGCGCCCGTGCCGCATCCGCGGCCCGCAATGGCTCGTCGGAGAGAAGGAGCATCACGGAGCTGGAAGACTCACGCACGCTCCGGCCGGTATCGATCGCTTCATCGATTCGCTGCCGGTTCACGTAGACGCAGTGCGCTCCGAATCTTCCTGTTCGAGAGCGGGCGACACATTCTCGCGCGTCGCGGATCGATTCGACGGAGTAGCGCCGCTCGAGCCACACGGCCAGGTCCCGGGGCAACGGCTCCGCGAGCTTCAACAGCAGGAGCTGGTCGGAGTCCGGACGTGCCGTCTCTCCTTTCTCGCCCTTCCCCGTGGGACCGACGAGCCCGAGTCCGGAAGAGAGTTCCAGCAAGACCGATGCGTCATTCGAGATCGGCGGTGACAGCCGAACGATCTCGAGTTCGTAGAGACCACGAGAATTCTTCGTCATCCGGAATACGCCGCGCGCCCTCTGGGCGACCCACTCGGTCGGTACTCTCATCTCCTCGTCGATCTCGATCGAGACCGTCACCAGCGTCGTAGCTCCGAAGTCCCGCGACCAGGAGAGGAAGGCCCCGGCCATGGAGGCGTCGGATCTAGCCTCCCAGAGCCCCGTGCCCGGGTCCACGGCCACTCTCGCCACGCGCCCCGTGAGCAGCCTGTCGAGTTCCGCGAACGGCTCCGCAGGGTCGGGCGAGTGGGCGACGCGCGCCGGGTACTCGTCCCGAAATCCGAGGAGAACGCAACGGTCCCGCTTCCAGGGCTCTTCGAGATCCACCCCCCAGAACCCGGCCTGTTCGATCGTCTCCTCCGGAGGCGCGCTGCTGAGCAGCGCGACGCGCTCGCCGTCGCGCAGGCCCCGGTCCAGATACTGAAGGAGGAAGGCGAGACGCGCGGCCCCGGGCGCGGCGGCCAGGAGATACAGTCCCCCGGCCCGGAGGCCCTCGATGCGCTCATCGAATGGCGCGATTCCACTGCGTACGGTCAAGAACCCTCCGTTCGTTCACTTCCGGAGATCGATCGCGACCCTTCGATGTGTGCAACGCCCGTGCCGGGTCGCGGAATCCGGCACGGGCGCATGTGCAACGGGCCGGGTCTCGATTCGAGGCCCGGCCCGTGAGCCGCTGATTCACTGTCCTTCCGTCAGGTCACATCGGGTGCCAAGCTCAGACACGACCCCCGATGAGCTTGTTGATCGGGCGACTGAACAGGAAGAAGAAAATGCCGGCCACGACGACCGTGATCGCGACCCAGGCAAAAAGCCCCGGCAGCGGAAGCGTGTCGAAGTAGCCCGCGACGAGTCCGGCGATCAGGTTTCCGAGCGCGGCCCCGAGGAACCAGGTGCCCATCATCTGCCCGACGTACTTGGGCGGCGACAGCTTCGTGATACTGCTCAGGCCCACGGGACTCAGGCACAGTTCGCCGCAGGTGTGCAGCCATCTCGGGGGTCGTGTAGGTCGCGGCCCACGCCACGACGAAGAAACCCATGCCGAGGAGGACCAGCCCGAGGCCGAACTTCACCGGGATCGACGGATCCCGGGTGCCGAGCCATACCCAGAGCCAGGCAAAAACCGGAGCCATGCTGATGATGAACAGCGGATTCACTGCCTGCAGCCAGGTGGTCGGAGCCTCCCAGCCAAGGAGGATTCGATCGGTGCGCTGGTCGGCGAAGAGGTTCAGAGAAGAGGCCGCCTGCTCGAAGCCCGCCCAGAAGATCGCGGCGCCGATGAAGAGAAAGAAGATCACGACGACCCGCTTCTTCTCGATTGATTCGAGATGGCCGAACGCCAGCACAGACGCGAAGAACAGGACCGCCACGCCGAGGATGATCACTCCGGTGGCCTGGGCGGCGCCCTGAATGGTGATGCTCACTATGCCCGCGCTCGACAGCCAGTAGAGGATCGCCGCGATCGCGAGCACGGCGGCGACTCCGAGACCCGCCATGCGGACCGCCTCGCTTCGGGTGGATCGTGCCTCGTCCTTCAGCGCACCGGCATCGCCGAGGAACTTGAATCCATACCGGTACTGAATCAGTCCGAGCACCATGCCGATCCCCGCCGCGGCGAATCCAAGATGCCAGTTAACCTTCTCTCCGAGGCCGCCGACGATCAGAGGGGCAATCAGTGCGCCGATGTTGATTCCCATGTAGAAGATCGAGAATCCCGCGTCCCGGCGCGCGCCGCCTTCCGGGTACAGGTCGCCCACCATAGCGCTGACGTTCGGCTTCAGGAGCCCGGTGCCGAGCACGATCAGGCAGAGGCCGAGATAGAAGAAGAGAGTGCCGGGCGTCGCGAGCGAGAAATTCCCCGCGGCGATCAGGATCCCTCCCCAAAGCACGGAGTTTCGCTGACCCATCAGCCGGTCGGCGATCCACCCCCCGGGCATGGCGAACAGGTAGACCGCGGCCACGTAGATGCCGTAGATCGGCGCAGCCGTCGCGGCATCCATACCGAGGCCGCCTTCGGCAACCGAGGCGGTCATGAAGAGGATGAGGAGTGCCCGCCCGCCGTAATAGCTGAACCGCTCCCACATCTCCGTGAAGAACAGGGTGGAGAGTCCCCGCGGATGCCCGAAGAACTGTTTCTCGTAACGGTCAGGGCCGCTCGCGGATGGGGACTGCGAAAGGTCGGTCATGGAGTCCGATGCCTTGCCTGGGCTGAGTGGTGTCCCGGCGCGCGAGGCGCCGCCGTCCGCCGGGAAAATGACCGAGCAATATCGGGCACGACACTTCCAGACAGCAACCCGTCTCCGGTTTCGCCGTCAGCGAGGGACCGTCGCGTCGCTCCCCGGCAGGCAGGCCGCCAGAAACCGGTCTGCGACCAGCCGCCAGTCGTAGGCAGGCCAGCGCCGCGTTCCCTCCGCTCCGAGCTGACGACGCTGGTCGGGTGAATCGGCGAGCTGGCGAAGCGCCGCCGCCAGAGCGTCAGCGTCGTCCGGGGGCACGAGCAGGGATACTTCTCCATGGGGCGCGACTTCGGGAACCGCCCCCGCCCGTGCCGCGACGATCGGCAGCCCCGCTGCCATCGCCTCCAGAAAGACGATCCCGAAGCCCTCCTGCAGACTCGGAAGGCAGAAGATATCGGCTCTCGCATACTCCCTCTGCAACGAAGCCAGACCGTCGAGCGATCCGACGAACTCCACAAAAGCCGAGATGCCGAGGTCGTCCGCCAGGGATCGCAGCGCCGCGAGTTCGGGCCCCTCGCCCACGATCCGCAGCGCAGAGTCCGGGTGCGTGGCGCGCAATGCCGCGAAGGCCCTCAGCAGGCTGCGAGTGTTCTTCCGGCGATACTGACGGGCCACGCTCAGAATCGTAGCCCCATCGCCGGTGTCGCCCCGTTCCCGCCTCTCGGCCTCCGCCCGTTCCGCGAGACCGATCCAGTTCTCGGACCTGATCCCTTCCGGTATGACTCGGATCCGGTCGCGGCTGATTCCGTAGTGGCGTCGCGCCTGATCGGCGCTGTATTCGCTGGTGCACGAGACGATGTCGGCCGACCTCGCGTTCCGGGCTTCGATGCGGGAGAGACGGTGGAAGCGGCGCTGCACGGGACCGGTCTCGAAGCGGGCCTCGTCCGCCATCACGCCCTTGAGAGCGACGACGTAGCGAGACGGCCGAACGCCCGAGGGGAGCAGGCCCCCGTCGAAGTCGAATCCGACTACGAGGTCGGTTCCTTCGAAATCGGCGATCCGGCGAGGAAGTTCGAGGTTGTAGTGGAGTCGGGTCAGGTCGAGCGACGTGAGTACCGTTTCCGGGCGAAGCGTCTCGACGAAGTGGCCCAGGGTTTCGAGCCCGTGACGCAGACCGGCAATCGCCACTGCCGAGCCGCTGCCCAGGGAGCGGTCGCGCAGCCACGAGTCGAGGAAGAGAATTCGCTTCGGATCAGCAGCCCGGGACGACAGAGGTTCCGCTTCCCTCAGAGGCGGTCGATCCGGGCCGCCAGGATGAAGTCACTCTCGGTGAGTCCGTCGATCTTGTGCGTCCAGATCTCGACGTCGACCCGCCCCCATGAAATGTGCATGTCGGGATGGTGCCCCTCACGCTCCGCCTCTTCTCCCACCCGATTCACGAAATCGAGTGCCGTGACGAAGTCCGGGAAGTCGAACCGCTTCCAGAGATGGTGACCGTCGATCGCCTTCCATCCGCCATCCAGTCGCTCCAGCAGTGCCTGAAGTTCAGGTCCCTCGAGGGGGGGCACGCCTCCACGGCAGGGCACGCAATGCTGGTTTGCCAGGGGTTCCTTCATCCAATGCCTCCCAGTTCCGACGCGAGAACCACCTGATCACGCCCCCTGCGCTTGGCGCGGTAGAGGGCATCATCGGCGACTCGCATCAGCGTCTTTGGGTCCGCTCCATCGTCCGGGAAGAATGCTACTCCTACGGACGCGGACAGGTCCATGTCCACCTCCGGCAGCTCCTCGATCACGAGCTCCCGGATCTGAGAGCGGACCCGCTCGGAAATGCTGAGTGCGAGGTCGCGGTCGCAGCGAAGCAGGAGAAGGGCGAATTCTTCCCCCCCGATGCGGGCCGTCTGGTCAGTCTCCCGGACGGCCTCGGCCAGCGTACCGGCCAGCAATTGCAGGGCGCGATCGCCGACATGATGTCCGAATCGGTCGTTTACGGTCTTGAAGAAATCCACGTCCAGCAGCACGAGAGCGAGTCGCTCTCCGTACCGGGCCGACCGGCGGACGTTCTCGTCCAGCTGGCGGGTGAAATGGCGACGATTGTGAAGACCCGTCAGCGGATCGGTCACCGCCAGCCTGCGTGTCTCCTCGAGCAGTTGCGCGCTTCGAACGACGCTGGCCACCTGGCGGGCGACCAGTTCGAGGGTCTGGACCTCGTGCTCGCCAAACGCAGCGCGCTCCACCGATTCGGCGTTGAACACGCCGATGATCCGGCCGTCTGCGAGCAACGGCACGGCGACCTCGCTGATGGCCCCGGGAATTCCCTGGATATAGTCGTAGTCGTCTCCTTCGAGGGAGAGGTCCATCACCACCTGCGTCTCTCCCGCTTCAACGCAGCGCCCCGTGACCCCCCGTCCGACCGGGATTTCGAGGTAGCGAGCCACGGCCTGATATCCCTGCCCGGCGGCGAGTCTGAGAACCTGAGCCTCCGGATCGAGCAGCAGGATGGCGCATTGCGCTCGCGGCACGATCTCCTGCGCGATCTCGAGCATCGAATTCAGCGTCGCGCCGATCGCGCCACCCTCGCCGGCGAGCCGGCTGATACGGTTCACCGCCTCCATCTGGTTGATCCGATTTCGCAGGTCCCGCTGGACCCAGCAGGCGACGATGGCGAGAGCCGCCTGTGCGCCCAGAACGGTGAGGAGCCGCTCGTGCTCGGCCGTAAACGCGTCCGTTCGGTCAGACTCCACGTTCAAGACACCCGCGAGCCGGTTTCCGACCACCAGTGGCACCGCGAGATTCGATCGGGCTTCCGCCAGGCCTTCGATGTAACGAGAGTCCTCGCTCACATTGCCGACCCTCACGGCTTTTCTTTCCCACGCCGCCCAGCCCGACAGACCTTCGCCGAGCGCGAGAGTGCGACGGCGCAGATCGTCGGCCCGCATTCCATACCCGCGCAGGCATGCCGTCACCAGTCGGTCGGAGGGCTCGTCGTAAAGCATCAGCGCGGCGTGCTCCGCGCCGATCAGTCTCTGAGCCTGATCGAGCACCTCATCGAGCAGATCGTCGATGCAGTCTCGCAATCCGATCGCACGGGAACTCTCGTACAATTCGGCAAGCAGGTCATCATGCTCTGGCAGATTGTGGGGTCCCGCGGGCAAGTACTCCTCCGGGCCTCAGGCCTTTCAGCCGACGGAATCGCTCACCGGATCAGGCTCTTGCCGAAGGCCCGGGCGGTGAGAACCGGGCATTCGGCCCGGCGTACGATCTTCTCGCTGACGCTTCCCAGCAGAACGTGTGCCAGCCCGGTGAGCCCATGTGTCGCGATCACGATCAACCCGGCGTCGTTTCGTTCGGCGAACTCGAGGATTCCGGGGACGGCGCGCCCTTCGACGACGTGAAGGGTGCAGGGCACTTCGGGACCCGGTGTCTCTCCGACGAAGGTCTCGAGGGCTTCGCGGAGACTGGATTCGACGGTGTGGAAGTCCGGCGAGTCCAGCGGCATGCCCCCGAGGTAGATTTCCGGATGAATCGGTCGCTCGAAGACGTGCAGAACCTGGACGCCACCTCCGAATTGCGCCGCCAGTTCCCGGGCCAGGGTCAATGCTCCTCGGGAGTGCTCGGAAAAGTCGATCGGCACGAGCAGCGGGACGGCGGCCGGGTACAGCGAACCGTCCCTCCCGGATCGAATCGTGAGCACAGGGCAGTCCGCCAGACGGACGACCTCCTCCGTGACACTTCCCAGGAGCACGTTCTCGAGACCGCGACGACCGTGCGTGCTCATCACTATGAGATCGGCGTCGACCTCACCGGCCTGTTCGAGTATGACCGGGGCCACGGAGATTCCGCGCCGCTGGTGCCGCTGAACTCGAAGGTTTCCGGCAGACCGCTCTTCGAGTCCGGTCGCCATGCGGTCTTCGGCGGTCTTTTCGAGGCGGGCACGGATCTCTTCGGCATCGGGAAAGTGATGGGCCGGGTCGTTCGGATCGTCGGCGTGGAGCACTACCGCGTGGAGAAGGTGTAACTCGGCATCGAATTCGCCGGCCAGCGCAATGGCGGCATCCAGAGCCCTCTCCGAGCCCTCCGAGAAATCCGTGGGGAAGAGAATCCGCTCGATGGTCAGCATGTAACCCCCGGAGTTCGGAACCGGGCGACGGGCCGCGCCCGCGGCCCGTCGCTCGAAACCGTGCTGTGATCTATTCCTCGAACGACACCTCGAGGTCGACGCGCTCTCCGTTACGGAGGACCGTGACGGGCATCGTGCTGCCCGGTTCCGTGGTGGAGAGAACCTTCATGTAGTCCTCGATCGAGGCGATCTCCGTTTCGCCCATGCCCACGATGATATCGCCGCGTTCGAGCCCCGCCTTGCCGCCCGGTCCCTCTGGCCGGACGCCGGAGAGGAGAAGTCCGGGGCTTCCATCCGATGGACCCGCGTAGTCGGGAACGATTCCGAGCGTGACCTTGAAGGCCATGCGCTGACTCTGCCGCTCCTTGGCCTCGACATACGTCAGCGGCTCCGACCGATTCGCCGCCGCGACGGTCACGTCTCCGACGAGCGCGGCCACCCGGACGCCGCCCTCCGCGTTGATCAGGTCGGCGTCATCGCTCGACTTGTGGTACTCGCTGTGGGTACCGGTGAAAAAGTGGAGCACCGGGATTCCGGCCGCGAAGAACGAGCTCTGGTCGGAGGATCCGAATCCGTCTCCACCGATCTTGCACTCCAGCTGCCGTTCCTCACAGAGGGGCGCCACGATCTCGTTCCATTCCTCCGCGGAGCCCCCTCCGAGAACCTGGAGCTTGTCGTCGGTCAGCCGGCCGACCATGTCCATGTTGAGCATCGCATAGATCGTCGTTGTCTCGAGACCGCCGGTCGGCTCCCGTACGAACGTCGAGGATCCGAGGAGACCTTTCTCTTCCAGCGAGAAAGCGACGAACCACACGTCGCGGCGCAGCTCGTCCGACCGGGCCACGAGGTCTCGCGCTACGGCCAGCAGGGCCGCGGTTCCCGAGGCGTTGTCGTCCGCTCCGTTGTGAATCGCCGTGATGCCGGGCTCCAGCGATCCTTCGCCTCCCATTCCGAGGTGATCGTAATGCGCGCCCACGACCACGACGCCCGGCAGCCGGTCGGCCGCACCCGCCTCGATCCGCCCGACGACGTTGAACGCCTCCACGGGCCGCCTCTCTCCCGCGTGAGGATTGTCCGGCTGGGCGGGATCGGGGAACATCACCTGTGCGACGAATGGATCCCGGTAGCCGTCCTCACCGGCCGGCTCCAGTCCGATCGCCTGAAACTGGTCGATCAGCCACTGCGAACGCTTCCGGCGCGCCCGCGAGAGCGAGGAGTGCTACAGCCGACGACGCCAGCGTCGCGGCTGCCGCGTCCCGAATTCCTGCCGAAAACGAATTTTGAAACCTGGTCCGCATTCCCTGCCTCCCGATTGAAGGACCTTTCCCGAGATCCGGGATCGGTCCGAAGAATCCACGACTGTATCGACTGCATACGACACTTCGGGCCGCGTGCGGTTCAGAACGCTCCGCCGCCGCCCCCACCGAAGCCGCCTCCCGAGAAGCCGCCCCCGCCCGACATCCCCGAGCTTCCGACGCTTCGAGGCGCGGCGGTCATCGCCGACGCGGTCGCGCTCGACATGTTCCCCAGATCGGCGACGAATACCGCGGGCCGGAACGTTGCATACCCGGGACCCCGATACCAGTTCGGCGGTTCCTTGTAGATGTCCGCGAACGCCGCCGCCCAGTTCTTCTCGACGCCCAGGGCCATCGCATAGGGAAGGAATCGCTCGAACATCTCGGGGCCGGTGATCATCCGTCGGAAACGGTCGCTTTCCACCCGGTCCAGAAACTCCTCGAATCCGAGGATCGCTTCCTGGGCGCGGGCCCCCTTGATCGTCCGTGCCGGCATCAACAGTCCGAAGCCGATGATGATGACGGCGCTCAGAGCGGCCGCCAGAATCACGGTCAGGATGGACATGCCCCAGTTGCCGGCCGCCATGATGCCCAGAACGGCGAGCGCGCCGCCGGCGAAGATTCCCCCGCCGATCCATGCGCCCTGCACGTGATCGGGCCGCCTCCGATAGTAGCCGTCCTCGACGAGCTCGTCGAAGACGGCCGACTTGATAGCCGGCAGATCCTTGTAGAAGCTGTTCGCCAGTTCCGAGGCCTCGACTCGCGTCCCGCCGCCTTCCTCGAACAACGCCTCGAGAAGTTCACGTTCATGGGGCTTCAGTTCGCCGGCGGCCGACAACGGTTTCTGCAGCACGAAGGCGTAGTCGCGGTCCTTGACGAGGCCGAAGAGCTTCTCGTCTTCGATCTGCTCGATGACGATCCAGCCCCGAACCGCGAGGTCTACCAGCGTGGACGTTACGTCGCGCATGTCCGGCCGGTTGTCCACCAGTACGCCGACCTCGAAGGGCGTCATGCGCTCGGGCGGCTCGTACCGGGTGGCCACCGGTCGCTTTTCGGGGTCCTTTCCGACCCTCGACCAGATGCGGTACATGAAGAAGAACACGAGCGCGGGGATCACGAGCGGCCAGTTCGAGCGCAGAAATTCGAGCGCGCGCTCCATCGCACCGGGTCGTTTCACCACGTACTCGCCCCCTGCCGCCGCCCGGGCGTCCCAGGCGACGACCACGGTGAGCCCCTCGTGGATTCCCAGTCCCTCGCGCGACCGGACCTCTACCGTGCGAGCCGACTCGTCGACCGAAAGATCCGCGGCGGTCTCGGTCGAGCCGTAACGACCGGTGAACGCGCGGGCTCGGATGCCCGTGACGTCACCTGGAAGCTGGACACGGACGCTACTGGCGTCGATCGGAACCGGCCACTCGTCGCCGGTGACGTTCCAGTAGAGCTCGTCCCACTCCAGTTCGTCTTCGGAGAAGTGCAGGAGGGCGTTCTCCGCCCGGTAGCGGATCACCACGGTTCGCGAGGCATCCTCGGCGCCGGGGACCCAGATCTTGATCTTCCGATAGTGACGTTCGCGGCTCAACTCGTACCTGAGCGGGGTGCCGGAGCCGTCCTCGACGCCCGCGACCTCGAGCCGCAGGGTGACGTTGAAATTCCGTGTGTCCCGGTATTCTACGGGAATCGTCCGATAGATTCCGTTGAAGCTCCCATCGAATCGCACTCGGATCCGCTCGGAGACTTCCGTAGCTCCCGAAGCGAGGACCCGGACATCACTGTGGAAATTCTCGATTCGCCAGCTTCGACTCTGCGGCGCGATCGTTCCCGCCGCGACTGCCGATCCGGCGAATTCCCCGTCGACGGCGGCCGAGGGCGTGTCGGTCGGGCCGAGTCCGGGTCCTGCGAGAACGAAGCCTACGAGAAGGCCGACCCAGCTCGACCCTGTCATGGGCGCCCCCCGTCAGTCGGCGGAAGTCCCGAAGTCCACCTTCGGCACCTCGCGCTCCGTTCGGCCCTCGAGCTCGAAGAACTCCTCCGGCTGAAACCGGAAGGCGTTCGCGACGATGTTCGATGGGACCTGCTCGATCGTCGTGTTGTAGTCCCGCACGACTGCGTTGTAATAGCGACGGGAACTCTGAACGGCTTCCTCGATCTCCTTCAGAGAGCCCTGCAGCTCTGTGAACCCCTCCACCGCACGCAGCTGCGGGTACGACTCGGAGAGCGCGAAAAGCTGCCGCAGCGCACCGCTCAACTGGTTCTCGGCCGCGGCGGTTTCGGCCGGGCCGGAGGCGGATATCGCGCTGTTCCGGGCCTTGATCACCGCGTCCAGGGTCTCCTTTTCGTGCGAGGCGTATCCCTTGACCGTCTCGACGAGGTTGGGAACCAGATCGTGGCGCCGCTTCAGTTGCACATCGATGTCCGACCAGGCGTTCCGGACGGTCTGCCTTAGCTTGACGAGTCGGTTGTAATAGGTGACAAAAAAGAAGCCGATGATTACGAGCACGATAAGGAGGTACGTCATCTGTGTCTCCCGTCGAAGATGTCGGCCGGGTCCAGCGGCTCCCGGTCCGGACGCCAAGCAGATCGAGTCAGTTTAGGTCGGCGCGCCCACCCCCGGAAAGTCTGCGTCCCAGCGCACGTGCGACGAATCGAAGCCGAGCCGGCCACGGCAGTCGGAGAAAGTTCGTCTTCATCACGCCGCGAGTGAACCAGGTCTTCCGCGAATAGTCGACGGCGAGGTCGATCGCCACCGGCCGCGGTTCCGCCAGAAGGCTCGCCGCCTGAGCGAGCACCTCGTCGATCCGGTCATTGTCCGGAAGCGAAAGACACTCGACCCCGACGCCGGCGCAGATCGCCGTGAGATCGTAGTCGGGTACCCGGCTACCGGTGCGCCGGTTCAGGGCCGTCGACTGGAACTGTGCGATCTGCGCCAGCTCCCGGTCACGGAGAATCACGAACAGGACCGGCAGGGAGCGGGTCGCGGCGGTGAGCATCTCCAGGCCCGTCATCAAGAACGCTCCGTCGCCGACCAGCGCGATCGAGACCTGCCCGGGTCGTCCGAGAGCGGCGCCGATCGCCGCCGGCACGGAGTATCCCATGCACGAGTAGTCCACGGGAGCGAGGAATCGCCGGGGATGTGCCAGCCGCAGCCCTTCGGCCGCGAGAAAAGTCCCGTTGCCGGAGTCGGTCGCAAAGGACGCATGCGGGAAACGTTCCTGCAACGCCGCGAGGAGGCGTCCGGGCGTTACTCCGGTCTCTCCGGCCGCGGCGAGAGCCTCGAGCGTCTCATCCAGACCTCCCGCGATCGCGCTCCGGAGATCCGCATCGAGGTCGGACGCGGCACGAAGCTCGGGAAGCGTACGAAGCAGCGAACTCACGAAGTCGGAACTCTCGGCCGTGACCGACAGGTCCGTCTCGAGGTTCCGGCCCGGCACCTCCGGATCGACATCGACGTGAACGAGGGGGCGCGGAGGCGTAAACCCGTAGCTGCCGGTTCCGACTTCGGCGAACCGGCAGCCGATCGCCAGGGTGGCGTCGCAGGAGGCCGCGATCTGCCTCGCGAAGGGAGGCGCCGCAGCCCCGCCCCCGGGCCAGACCGAAAGAGGATGCGTCTCGGGAAAGACGCCCTTGCCGGAGAGCGTGGTGAACACCGGAGCCTCCAGGAACTCGGCCAGCGAGATCAGCTCCGCCCCGGCCGACGCCGCACCGAGACCGAAGTACAACAGCGGCCTGCGGGCGCCGCCGAGAATCTCGCCCGCCCGCGCCACTTCGCCAGGGCTCGGGTGGGGCGTCGTCGTCGGTGCGGGGACCGCAGGCACGGCCGTCATTCCGCTGCCGCCTGAGGACTCCCGGACTTCGATCGAGTCGCCCTCGAGTTCCTCCTCCCGTGGCCCGTCCATGCCGAGGTAGAGATTGGCGGGGACCTCGACCATCACCGGCCCGACGGGTGGCGCCAGGGCCAGGGCGCAGGCCCCGCGAACGGAATCGTAAAGTTCGGAACCTCGCAGCGGCCGGAACGTGTCCTTGGTGACAGGTGCCGCGATCGCGAGCTGATCGACGTCGTGAAGTTGAAAGGCGTGCCCGGTATCGGTACGGATGCCGCAACCCAGAACGAGCATCGGCACGCCGTCGAGCCACGCTTCCGCGATGCCGGAGAGGGCATGGGTAAGGCCGGCCCCGGGCACGATGTTCACGCAGCCCAGACGTCCCGAGGCACGCCACAATCCGTCGGCCATGAACGAAGCGCTCTGTTCATCGGTGACCGGAATGGTTTCGACTCGGTCCGATTCCGCGAGTCGGTCCCATAGTTCGATGTTGTGTGTGCCGGGAATTCCGAAGGCAAAACACACCCCCGCGTCTTCCAGCGCCCGGACGACGGCGCTGGCACCCGAGAGCCGGTTCACGGAGCTGGCGGGCGGAAGGCGTATAGCCGGCCCTCGCGGCTGACCAGGTAGAGCTCTCCAAAGCCGTCGACGCCGAACGAGACGACGCTGGACAGCGATCCGACATCCCAGACGCGGTGGTCGGTCGCGACTCCGTTCTGAAATCGGAAGCTCCGGAGCCAGCCCTGACAGTAATCGGAGTAGAAGTAGAGACCCCGGATCGCCGCAATCGCGGTCCCGCGGTACACTTCGCCGCCCGTGATCGAGCAGCCTTCCGAGTGGTCGTACTCTACGGTGGGCAAGACGAGGTCTTCGCGGTCGCAGCTGTCGGCTTCGTAGCAGGCGGAGCCCTCGAGCACGTTCCAACCGAAATTCAAGCCGGGTTCATCGGCCGGCACGACGCTGATCTCCTCGCGACGATTCTGACCGACGTCGGCCACGTACATCAGATTGGAGGTCGGATCGAACGCCAGCCGCCATGGATTCCTGAGCCCCCAGGCCCAGATCTCCGGCCTCCACGACGGATGCTCCGGCCAGGGATTGTCCGACGGAATCACCCACGGTTCGGGACCATCGACGTCGACACGGAGAATGCTCCCCAAAAGAGTCTCCCGATTCTGCCCGTTTCCCTGCGGATCTCCGCCGGCCCCGCCGTCACCCACGGACACGAACAGGTTGCCGTCCGGGCCGAACAGCACATGACCGCCGTTGTGATTGGCGAAGGGCTGAGGGATCGAGATCAGTAGCGTCGCGCTTGCCGGATCGGCACGATCCGGATCGGCTCCCGTGCGGAACCGTTCCACTCGGGTCGTTCCCTCCGGGTCTGTGAAGTTGACGAAGAACCAGCCATTGGACCCGAAATCCGGGTGGAACGCGAGCCCGAGCAGCCCTCGCTCTCCTCCGCTCGAAACGCGTTCCGAGATGTCGAGGAAAGGCGTGTCCCTCGGGATTCCGTCCTCGACGATTTGAATCCGGCCCTCCTGCTCGACGACGAAGATCCGCGAATCTCCCGCCGGGGCCGCGAGGTGGACGGGGTCCTCGAAGCGTGCGTCGAGCGGCACCAGTTGAAAGGGCGGATCCTTTTCCGTCACCGGGGGTTCGGTGCCCGTCGGGATCTCGCGTTTCGATCCGCAGCCCCCGCATGCCGTCAGTGTCAGGAGCACCATGAAAAGCGGCCAGGGTCGGAAGCCCCGCCACCCCGGGATCGCCCCCCGGTTCTGCAGCCCCGGAAATGCGGCCATCACAGCGAGCTGACGAGTTGATCGAGCCCGCTGCGCGCCACGGCACCGGTCTGCCTGTCGACCTCTTTCCCATCGGCGAAGAGGATCAGGGTCGGGATGCCGCGGATTCCGTACGTGACCGAAACGGCGGGCGCCGCATCGGTGTCGAGCTTGCCGACCAGGATCTTGCCGGAGTGATCGGCGGCGAATTCGTCCAGAACGGGCGCCATCATCTTGCAGGGTCCGCACCAGTCGGCGTAGAAGTCCACCAGTACCGGAACCTCGGAATCGGCGACGACTCTCTCCAGATCTTCTCCCGCGATCTTCACCGGCCGGTCCAGCAGGAACGGCTTCCCGCACTCTCCGCATTTCGGCCGGTCTCC
>JARRPS010000111.1:0-17962 GCA_037382625.1 Gemmatimonadota bacterium
TCGCCGGAGATCCGTCACCTGTTCGACGGCGCGCTCGTCGGCGCGCACCCAGGGCAACAGATCCTTGACGAGAACAACCCCGATGATGTCGTCAATGGAGCTTCCGAAAACCGGGAATCGACTGAATCCGGAATCCGCCGCCACCGCGAGAACCTCGTCCAGTCCCGTTTCTTCCGAGAAAGCCACGATGTCCGGGCGTGGCGTCATCACTTCCCGGGCCACGGTATTCGGCAGCTCGAAGACCCCATGAATCATCGCTTCCTCGTCCCGCTCGACGCCGCCCTCGTTGCGGGTGCCCCTCCGCAACGCGTCGATTTCATCCGGACTCGGCCAATCGCGTCCGGTCTCCTCGGGTCTGCCACTGCGCGGATCCAGTCGGTCGAAGACGCCCATGAATGGCGACACGAAGGTGCAGACGAGTCCGAGTGGACCAGCCGTTGCGCGACTGACCTGCTCGGGCTCACGGAGCGCGTAGGAACGAGGTAGGGCAAGCCCCAGGAGTACGACGACCTCGAAGAGAAAGAAGAGGGAAGCGAACACCGCGACGGGGCCGGAAATGCCCCCCGGCAATCCGAAGGACTGCAATCCTGAGTCGACTGCTCCCGTCAATCGGGGCACGGCTACGGCACCGAATGCGAGCACGGAGAGCACGATCCCCATCCGTGCTCCACGGAGGTACCGATCGAGGTGCTGCCTCGCGTGTCCGGCTCGCTTCGCCGCGATGTCACCCTGCTCCGCCAGCTCAGCCAGCCGCTCGCGCCGGACCCTGACGAGGGCGCTCTCGGCCGCACTGAAGAAGGCGCAAGCGGAGAGCAGGAGAAGCGAGAGTACGACCGTCACCAGCATTCCGCCTCACGGCGTCGACAGGACGACCCGAGGAGTGTCATGAGACTGCACGGCCCGCCGTAGGTGCGGGTCCGGCACCGCGCTGACGCACGTGCAGCCATTGGCTCGCACGTGCGCCCGGGTCCGACCCTTGCGGGCGCGGGTAAGGGAATCTCCAGTGCTGTATCAGCCTCGGTCTCAGGCTTCCCCGTTCTCGTCCGCCCTGCCATTGGTCCCGTGCGGAATCGCCGGCTGGCAGTAGCGATGACCGATCTCGGATAGTTCGTTCAGCTGTTCCGCGCTGGATGTGGCTGAAGAGCTCGTCACGAGCGAGCTCGAGAGTGGTCGGCTTGTACTTCGATGAACTCAAGGGCCCTGGCTCCTTTCGGAAGTGAATCTGGAAGGCGCAACCGGAGGCGTAGCCCGGCCGGATCCGCATCTTCCCTCGCCGGCCAGAAGCCGGCGCTCGGGGCGGAATATACCCGGGAGCGCAGACCCACGCAAAGCACTCGGAGACCCGCCACGGGTCACTGAACGACTCAAATGCGACCCTCCAGCCCGGCCGCGATCGCCCAGCCGAGCAAGGGAATCATGATCTCGTGATGGCCGGTGATCTGGAAGCCCCTTCCACCTCCCGTGCGAGTCGGCCGCTCGACGACGTTCACGCGCGGCCGGTAGTGACGGATCATGTCGAAATCGGCCGTCATGAAGGCCCTCGGCCTGCCGTCATCGAGGTTGCGGCGCACGGTCAGCGCTTTCAGGAAGACTTCGGGCAGCAGAACGGCGGAGAGCCATGAAATCCCGATAGGAAGTCTCTCCGATCGCCGCTCCATCGGCCTCCGGATGCTGATGGATGATCTCCGCTCCTATCGCGGCATGAACGGTGATCGGGACACCAAGGCGGTGCCCGGCCCTGAGGAGAGAGAGCTCCGGATAGAGAAGGTCTTCGCGCGAGGCGAGCTCCCTCGCGAGCGAGGCTCCCAGGCCCAGCCCATCTTCGCACCCGGCACGGATCGCCAGGTTCATCTCCCGACCCGTCTCGAGCGCCATGCCGAAACTTCCATCTGTCAGGCCGGCTTCGACATCCTCCGACGTTCCCCCGAAACGCGCCAGCTCGTAGTCGTGGATTACCGTGGATCCGTTCACGGCGATATGGGTGATCGCCTTCCGCTCCATCAGCCAGATCAGGACGGGACTCAGGCCCGTCTTCACGACGTGCCCCCCCAGCATCCAGAGGCAGGTCCGTCGACGCTCCACCGCACCTGCCACGCCCCGGGCGACCTCCCTGAGAGCATCGGCCTGAAGAATATGGGGAAGCGATGCGAAGAACTCGTCGAAGCTGCCGAGCGGGACCGGCGTTCCGGCGACATCACCGGGGTCTACCTTGTTCGGCCGGTTGGCGACCGGTATGCGGCGAAGCGACTTTCGCTCGTCGCCGGCCGTGGTAGGCGGGGTCTCCCCGCCCGAACGGGGGCCGGCCGTCATCGGTCGTCTTCCCTCTCCCCCGCGGGCTCGATCAACGCACCCCCGGCTCCCGGCTCGTAGGCGGTCAGGAAAAGGTTTCCGGAGCCGACCGAGAGAGAGGTGGTCAGTCGGACGAGGATGCGCCTGTCGTCGTCCGTGATGTATACCTCCGCCTCGCCTCCTTCTCCGAACAGACCGTCGGTTCGAATTTCGGGACGAAGAACGACGGTCTGAAACCGTCCCGCGGGAACTCGAATCTCTTCCCTGCGAAGCACTTCGACGGTTGCCGGATTTCCGTCTTCCTTGAAGTATCTCTCGAACTCGTATTTCTTCCCGACTTCGAGTGGAAGCAGCCGGGCGAAGAACAGGTAGGCGATTTCGTCGAGCGCTCCCTCCGGCATCGGCACCGCCGTCTCGGCCGGATTGGCCACGTAGCTGCCGTCTTTGAAGTCATACCGGGTATAGGTGCCCTGCTCGACGTCCATCTCGATCCGGCGGTCGCGTCGGTAGTTGCCCTCCTTCTGCTTCTGGACGAACTGGAGAGCGGCGAACGGACTCGGCTGAATCCAGCTGACGATGCGATCTTCCACCCGATAGAACGGTGGACCGCCCTCCATTTCCAGAGCCACCCGGTACGCCTGGCGCCGACGCAGCGTATCGATCCCCTCCACCGTCAGCGAACCGGCACCGAGCCGAATGCCCTCCCAGGTTACCGAGTACTCCATCCGTTCACCGACCGGAAAGCCCCATGTAAGCGTATCCGGATCGATGCGTACGGGGGTCGCGGCCCGGTCCGAGGCCTCGACGCCCGACCCGGAAAGAGGGGACCAGGCTCCTTCCGGGGCGAAGATGCCGACCATTCCGACGATCCCGAGGAGGGTGACGATCCCGGCGAGAGAAGCGACGCCAGACGGAAGCTGTAGTCGTTTCACAAGCCCCTGGAGGACAACGGATCCGAGTGTCGAGAGCTCTCTCATTCCGCCCCTGCCGCTCGCTTTCTTTCGGGTGAGGGACCGGGTGGGGAATCCGAGGAAGCCGAACGGGCGGCACGCGAGGCGCGAAACACGGACCATAACTCGGGAATCGGGCGGAACCTGCTGTGGCGGTATCTGCGGGTGTAGTCGACCGGAACCTCCACCTGCTCCGCGCGACGGAGGTAGGGTGAGACGGCCGAAAGCAGTTCCAGATGCGCAGCCCAACCGTCGTGCCTGATCAGCGCTGTGTCCGCTCCGACACGATCCAGAGCGCGTTTGAGCACGATCAGTCGATAGAGCCGGTATCCGGCCAACGGGTCTTCGACACCCTCAGGCACAGCGACTCCGCGGACGAGGAGCCCCGCTCCCGCGCGTGCCGCTCTGACCGGTCTGGGCGCGAGCTCGCCACCCGACGGCTTCGCGACTACGAGGTCCGCTCCCCCCTGGAAATGACGCAGCAACTCGGGAATCGCCTCGGGTCCATCCGTGAAGTCGGCCTGCATCAGAAGGAGACCATCCCGTTTCGGATACCGGGAGAGCTTCACCGCCTCGCGGATCAGTCGCTCCATGCAGCGTCCGGGACCCAGTCGAGTCTCGTTGCGCATCAGGGTGAGCGGCATCACCCGCGTGTAGGGCTCCAGCACTTCGTACGTCCCGTCGTCGGACGCATCGTCGAGCGCCAGAATCCTGAAGTCCCGATTCAATTCGGTGAACAACTGCCGAATGCGCCAGAGAAGCACGCCGGCCGTATGTTCCTCGTTGTAGATCGGCAGCGTGACCCAGATCACGTCGCGCCGCACTCCTTTCTGATTCGGATCCGTCGCTCGCCGGACGCGACTCGGACCCCGGTCAATACCGTCCGTGTGCCCCCGCCGTTCCGGTCGGAAGCTCCGCCCGCGATTCGCCGCCGCTCGGAGCGGTCTTCCACCGCCTGTGAAACCAGAAGTACTGTTCGGGATGGAGTCGTACCCGGTGCTCGAGCCGCTCGACCCACCGTCGGGTGAGTTCGTATTCCGCGTCCGGTCCGTCCCTGTCCGTCGTCACCGGCTCCACGATCGCCCGGTAGCCGTCACCCTCGCGAATCGCGGTGCCGAAGAACAGGGGCGCACCGGTCTCGAGAGCGAGGCGCGCCGGCCCCCGGAAGGTGGAGGCGGGACGCCCGAGAAAGGGTACGAACAGCCCCCGGTTCCTCGCGTCCTGGTCTGCGACCAGGGCAATCGAGGTTCCCGAACGGATGAGGCCCGGCATCCGGGCGCGGGCCTGTTCCATGTAGATCGGCTCGATCCCCAGCCTCCTCCTTGACCGCAGGAGGAGGGCATCGAATCTCTCGTTCGACTGACGCTTGACGACGGCGGCGAGGGGCATCCCGAGCAGCGATACGGCGGCGCCGGCCGCTTCCCAGTTACCGAGGTGGCCGGTCACGATCACGGCGCCGAGCCCCTCGGATCCCTGAGAACGGAACACCGCCCTCGCCTCCTCCAGTCCCGCAATTCGATTCAGAAGATCCTGTCGCCCGAACAGATCGAGCCGGACGATCTCGGCTGCTTCGCGGCCGAAATGTCGATAGCTGGCCCGGGCCGTCGCCCGGACCCAGGCAGAGTCACACTCGGGAAACGCCTCCGCGATCTGCGCTTCTACGACAGAGAGTCGAATGCGAAGTGGAGAGCAGGCAATGGCTCCGAGAGCCTCGCCGAGGCGGAGCGCCAGACCATGAGGCAGAGCGCCGAATGCGCGTAGAGTGGAGTACGCCAGCGCATACTCGACTCCGTGACGCAGCGAATCAGGCACCGACAACCGTTTCGTACGCTCTGAGCGTCCCTCGCACCATCGCGGCCAGACCGTGGTCTTCGGCAAACCGCCTCGCAGAGATGGCGGCTTCCCGACGCCGATCGGGGTCTTCCAACAGACCGAGAAGGGTTCGGGCGAGCGAGCCCGGATCGCCGGCATCGACGAACTCCATTCCGACGTCCCCTTTGAGACGCGGATCCGGTGAATGGGGCAGGATCAGAGGTACTCCCGCAGCCAGTGCCTCGAGAGCACTGCTCGCCATTTCGCCGGAACGCGCCGGCAGCACGAAGATGTCGAAGTCGCACATCGAACTGCGGGCATCCGGAACGTACCCCGGAAGACAGACCCGGCCGGCCAGTCCGAGTCGCTCGATCAGTCCCTCGAGCCGCGGACGCTCCGACCCATCGCCGAGCAGGGCGAAACGCGCGGAGGGGAACTTGGCCACCACATCCGCCGCAGCCCGCAACAGTGTCTCGTGATCCCGGTCGGGCTCCAGCGCGGCGAACGACCCGACCAGGAGATGGTCATCCCCTGCTCCCACACGCTGCCGGATCAGCCCGGGTTGCTGCGGGTGGATCTCCCGGACGTCGATTCCGTTCGGAACCACGACGACGCGGCCCGGCTCCACACCCGTCGCGAGGAGATTCGCCCGTCCCGCCTCCGATACGGCGAGCACCACGTTCGCGCGGCGCCATTTCCAGCGGGAGGCGGGTGGTCCCGATATGCGCCGTGATGCGACGATCTTGCTGGAAGCGCCCCCGAGCGCGGAGATGTAGAGCAGGATACGAAGCGCCTGAGCGTCGTGAGCGTGCAGAATCTCCCAGCCGGTCTCGGCCACGCGAGCGAGCGTCCGCAGGGCCCGGGGATCGGAGGCGGTCGACCAGGGAAGCGGAATCACGGGAATCCCCAGTCCCTCTGCTTCCACCGCGAGCCGTGAGCCTTCAAGAGTGGCGACTGCCTGGCGGATACCCGGTTCCTCGATCAGCGCTTCTACGAGGAGTCGGACCTGATCTCGGGTTGCGCGCCACTCCTGGCCGGACTCGACATGGAGGACGCGGATCGGCGCTCTGTGTTTCATTGCGGCCGGAAACTACGGCGCGGCAAGTGGACCGGGCAACGACCGCGGAAGACGCCTCGCTTCGAAGGTCGTCGCGAAGCCGACCTCCGTTGCCCATCTTCGCCCCATGCGCCGACTGCCTGTTGACCGGATTCCGGATCGATTCGAGCTCCTCACGAACCCGGACGCGCTCGCGATCGTCCGTTCCGACTTCCGCGAGGTTTTTCGGGGCGCCGGTCTGATGCGATGCGCCGGGGCCGCTCTGCCCGGGGCGAAGCCTGTGAAAGGGGGTCGTGGTGCCGCGCGGATTCTCGCCGTGCGCGCATTCGGCGATCTGATCGTTCGTCCTTACCGACGGGGCGGCTGGGTTCGACATTTCAACCATCGGCGTTACTTCCTCGGTTCCCGCCCGTTCCGGGAGCTGGACGTGACGGAGCGCCTGCGTCTCGCCGGAGCTCCCGTCCCCGAGGTCGTGGCGGCCGTGCACCGGAATGCCCGCCCCGGGCCAGGATACGAAGCCTGCATCGTGACTCGTCGAATCGCGGGCACGACGCCGGCCGCCGAGGCGCTCCAGCGCGCGAAGACCGGCGAGGTTCGCGTGCTGATGGCGGAGATCGGACGATCGATCCGTGCCTGTCACGATCTCGGAGGGTGGCACGCGGACCTGAATGCCTGGAATCTGTTGGCGCCGGAGTCACGTCCCGATCTTCCCGTCTTCGTGATCGACTGGGACCGGGGACGGTGGTTCAGCGACGGCCTGTCGGAACGATCCCGACGCGCGAACCTGACTCGGCTTCACCGCTCGCTTCGGAAGCTGGGCCTGCATTCGGCACTGGACGCGTGGTCCGAGCTCGAAGCGGGATATGCCGCACCGCCCGAGCCCCGACCTGCGGCATGAATGCCGCCCCGGGCTCAGGTGGTGAACTGCAGCTCGTGCAATCGGCGGTAGATCCCTCCGCGGTCGAGCAATTCTTCGTGCGATCCCGATCCCACGACCTCGCCCTCTTCCAGAACCAGGATCCGATCTGCCCCGCGTACGGTCGAGAGCCGGTGCGCGATCACGAAGACGGTGCGATCCCGGAGCAGTCGGTCCAACGCCCGCTGGATCAGCTGCTCCGACTCCGAGTCCAGGGCCGAAGTCGCTTCATCGAGGATCACGATCGGGGGATCGCGGAGGATGGCGCGTGCGAGCCCGATTCGCTGGCGCTGACCACCCGAGAGTCGCACGCCACGGTCTCCGAGCACCGTGTCCAGTCCATCGGGCAGCTCCTCGATGAACTGGGCGGCGTTGGCCGCGGCGGCGGCGGAGAGAATCTCCTCATCGGTCCAGCGCTCCGCTCGGCCGTAGCCGATGTTCCCGCGTACGGTATCGTGGAAGATCACGGTCTCCTGGCTGACCACTCCGAACAACTCCCGCAGCGAGGCGAGCGTGAATTCGCGAATGTCCGTTCCATCCAGAGTGATCCGGCCGCTCGTCGGATCGATGAAGCGAGGAAGCAGGTCGACCAGCGTGGTCTTTCCCGCTCCCGAAGGGCCGACGATTGCAAGAACTTCACCCGACTTGATTTCGAAGCTCACGTCTCGGAGCACGGGACGACCCGCCTCGTACTCGAACGAGACCTCCTCGAAACGAACTCCATCCTCAGGGGGCTTCGCCACGAGCGTACCGCCCGTCGCCTCGACCGGGGCATCGAGGACCTCGAAGAACCGATCGGCTGCCGCGACCGACAGCTGGAGCTTGGCAGGATAATCGGCGATCGCTTTGAGTGGAGAGATCAGCTGAAGCGCTACAGTGACGAAGAAGAGAAACTGCTCGGCCGTGAGCGAACCTTCGCCGAGCACCATCCATGCACCGATCCAGACCAGGCCGAGAGCGACCACCGATGAGAGCGTCTCGGAAAGCGGCGACGCGAGATCGGCGAGCACCGAGGTGCGAACCTGCCGACGGCGGTACAGTTCCGACGCGAGGCCGAAACGGGCCTTTTCATGGTCTTCTGCCCCGAACGACTTGACCAGTCGAATCCCGGATACGTTCTCCTGGAGCACGCTGAGCAGTTCGCCCTGCTTGTCGAGCGCCGCCCGGAATCCCTTCCTCAGCCGCTTGAGCAGGGGAGCCAGGACGATCGCGAGCAGCGGAGCGAAGAGCAGAGCGAGAGCCGCCAGGAGACGAGAAAGAGAACCACGGTGTAGGCAGTGGCCGTGAGGATCTTACGGATCACGTCCGCAAGTCCGTACGTGATCGCGTCCCGGGCCACGCGTGTGTCGGTAAGCACGCGGGTCAACAACTGACCCGTCTTGGTCTGCCCGAAGAACCCCAGCGGCAGGCGCTGAAGATGCTCGTAGACATCCTCGCGCATATCCCGCTCGACTCCCTCGCGAACGGCGATCGCCGTCGCCCGCGAGCCGACCAGCGCCGCGTTCTTAAGAACGATCGCACCGAGCACCAGCAGACAGACGTTGCGGAGCGATTCAAGCGGAGAAGCCGTATCGATGAACCCAGGAACGGCTTCAGGTAGCCGAGGAGCCTCCGGTACGATCCCTGGCCGGCGCCACTCATCTTCGCGTCAGTTTCTCGGAGTGAGCAGGACGGCCGGGAGAATCATCTCTTCCGGGCTGATCCCGCCGTGAAGGAAGCTGTCGCGGTAGCGGTTCTGGTACTCTCGCAACTTGGTCGGATACACGAAGTAGTAATCGTCTCGGCAGAGTACGTAGTTCGTATGATAACCCCTCGCCGGGAGCCGTAAATCGTCCGGGTCGGAAGCCGACAACACGGCCGTCGGATTCTCCACCCGCAGGTTGCGACCGAATTTGTAGCGCAGATTCGCCGTGGCGTCCTTCTGGGCATAGGTGACGACGGGCCGGTTGCAGTGAACCGACCCGTGATCGGTGGTCAGGAGGACTCGCGTGCCGCGACGGGCCGCCAGTTTCAGCGCCTTGAGCGCCGCCGAGCGCTCGAACCAGGCAAGCGACAGGGATCGAAGGGCGGCCGCGTCCTTCGCGACCTCCCAGAGCAATCTCGACTCCGACCGCCCGTGCGTCAGCAGGTCTACGAACGCGAACACGAGCGCCGTCGCCGAGGGCCGCGCCAACCATCCGGGCAGTCGGGTCAGCAGGTCTTCGCCCTGCTCCGAAGTGAATACCTTCTCGTAGTGTGTCTTCACATCCGGTCCTGCCAGTTCCCTCACGTGTGCGGCAAACAACTCATCCTCGGAGGTGTTGTAGCCCTCCTCTTCGCCCGATTCGTACCACCCCGGCCTGGCCTCCTCGAGTTCGTCCGGAAACAGCCCGCTGAAGATGGCGTTTCGCGAGAAGGGAGTCGCCGTCGGGAGAATGGAAGCGTACAAAGACTCCTCCACCTCGAAGTCATCCTCCAGAAGCGGACGCATCGCCCGCCACTGGTCCAGCCGGAGGCAGTCCATCACGACGAGCATGCACGAGGTCTCGTTGGAGATCACCGGCTGGAGGAACCGTCGCATCACGTCTACCGAGAGTACCGGTCCCTGCGCACCCCCTTCGTGGGTCCAATCTGCGTATTCGCGTGCCACGAGATCGCAGAATCCTCTGCGCACGTCGCGCTGGAGGGAGTCGAGGATCTCGCGCAGGTCGGTTTCGCCGGCCTGTTCGAGGCCGAGCTCCCAGTCGACCAGCTCCGAGTACAGAGCGGACCAGTCGGACCACGAGCCCGCCCCTGAGATCTCCTCGCGCAGCTCCACGAACCTGCGCGTGAATTCGCGGGCGATCCTCTCGTGACGCAACCTGGGACCGGCCAGCAGACGCGTCACCACGGAGAGCACCTGGCGAGGACTGGTCGGCTTCACGATGTAGTCATCCGCACGGCGGCCGATCGCCTCGTGCATCGTGTCGTCGGTCTGGCTCTTGGTCACCATCACGACCGGCAGGCCACGTCCGCGGGCCCGAATCTGCGACAGAACATCGATGCCGCGACGGCCGGGCATCTGCTCGTCGAGCAGCACGAGGTCGTAGCTCTCCCGTTCGAGGAGTTCGAGCGCGTCATCACCGTTCATTACGGCGTCTACGTGGTAACCCTCCCGCACCAGCAGAATCGTATGCGGTCGCAGCATGTCCACTTCGTCGTCGACCCACAGAATCCGGCCCTTGCTCAAGCTCCCTCCCTCGTGACGGCTCGCGAATCCCGCTTCCCGGCTGCCCGTACGAGAACCGGGGAGCAGAATCGCGGCATCATGTTCCGTAGCTCCGCACGGCCTGTTCGAGCTTCGCCGCCACATCGTCCACGGTGATCGACTCCATGTTGCCAGGCCTGAATTCCATGGAGGGCTCGACTTCACCGTCCCGGGTGTACCGGTCGATGACGAGCTCGGAAAACCTCCGATAGGGCCCTACCCGCTTCGGGTCCGTATAGCCATACAGACTTACCGTCGGGGTGCCCAACGCGACCGCAACGTGCAGCGGGCCCGTATCAGGGCTGAGGGCATAGTCCGCTCCGTCGAGAATCCATGCCAGCCGGCGCAGGTCGTTTTCCAGCGCATTGATCGGTCGAGATCGGGTCAATCGGAGCAACTCCGCCGCCGCGGCGGCCTCGGCCGGTGCACGACTCCCGATCAGCACGGGTTTCAGCCCGAGATCCGATTCGGCAATCTCGAGAACCCGGGCGTACCTTTCGAGCGGCCAGTTCTTGCCGGGTCGGGTGGTACGCAGGACGACGGCGAGGGCAGGAGCCTCGATCGGCTCGAAGAACCGCGCTCGCGCCTCGCATTCGGGTTCCGAAAAGGCGAATTCCCACTCCGTCACAATCGGCACGTCCAGGTAGTCGAGAAATTCGAAGTACTGGTCTTCGACATGCTGCGGCGCATGCGGCGGAATTCGTTCCGTCGTGAACAGCCAGTTGAGATCGCGGGCTCGGGCCCGGTCGAATCCCAGCTTCCGACCGGCCGGTAGCATCGCGGTGATCAGGCCCGCCTTCAGGTAGACCTGAAGACCGATCGCGAGATCGAAGCGTCGTCCGGCGAACTGTCGCCTGAGCGCCGCGAATCCGGGAAGCCCGGCCTTTCGATCGTAGAGGAGAAACTCGTCCACCGCCGGGTGCGGCGCGACGAGTCCGTGGCCGACCGGCTGAATGATCCAGTGAATCCGGGTCTCGGGCCAGGCTCTGCGCACCGACGTGGCGATGGGCATCCCGTGCACCACGTCGCCGATCGCGCTGAGCAACACGATCACCACCGACTCGGGACGGGAGACGCGGGGAGCCAAATCGACCATGGCCGGGTATGTTCCGCCGACGCCCGGCCCCTGTCAATCGGAGCGAGGCGTCAGGAAGCCGATTCCAACGACCCGAGTCGCCGGAGAACCAGCACAACCTTGCGCATTCTCACACGCTATGTCCTGCGCCAGCTGGTGGCGCCGTTCCTGTTCGCCGCGATCCTTCTGACCGCCCTGATGATGCTGGACGTCGTCGCGGATCGATTCGGGAGTCTCGTCGGCAAGGGACTGGGCTGGCGCATCGTCTCCGAGGTCTTCCTCTACTCGATCCCGTTCATCTTCGCGGTGATCGTTCCCATGGCCGTGCTGGTCGCCGTCCTCTTCGTGTTCAATCGGCTCGCCGCCGACAACGAGATCTCGGCCATGAAAGCGAGTGGCGTGAGTCTGGGGCGAATCACGCTTCCGGTGGTGCTCCTGGCGAGCCTGCTGGCCGCAGGACTCGTGCACTTCAACAATACGACCCTTCCCGAGTCGAACCATAAGCCGGTGCGCGAGCGCGAGGTCAACGAGATCGTCGACGGCGTGTTCCTCGTGGCACAGCGCAAGGAGCAGGCTCGGAACCTGCTCATCGACGTGACGATCTGGGACGTGCAGAGCAGCCAGGCCCAGCGGACGATCTACGCCGACAGTGCGGTGATGGCGCTGGCGGCCAACGGCGATCAGGAAGACCTCTTCCTGACCCTGTTCGATGGAGTGCTCCATGAGACCTCCAGCCAGTCTGAGGACCAGCTGCAGCGGGTAAGGTTTGAACGGAACTACCTTCGAGTCGCAGGGGTCGGGAACGAGCTCGATCGCTCCCGGGGTGGGGCGAGGGGCGACCGGGAGCTCTCGATCGACTCCATGCGGGTGAGGGTCGAGAAGAACGAGACGGCCGCCGAGGACACCCGGATCAAGAGCCACGCGACATCGGTCGCCTGGACCGAAGCTCTGCTCGGCAACCTCGCGGAGGCCGACACCGTCCCGCCCGACTCGACCGATGCGGTCGTGCAGGGCTGGCGCACCGGGCGGCGATTTCCATCCCCACAGTCGGCCGTCGGAAACTTTCGGACCCTTTCGCTCTCGGAGACCCAGTTCGAGCAGTCGGCCAACCGGTACGAAGTGGAGATCTGGAAGAAGTACTCCATCCCCGTAGCGTGCATCGTGTTCGTCATCATCGGCGCGCCGATCGCCGTTCGATATCGTCGGGCGGGTGTGGCGCTGGTGGTGGGGGTGAGCCTCGTCGTTTTTTGTGCCTACTACGTAGCGCTGATCGGTGGCGAGCACCTCGCCGACCGTGAGCTCCTCTCCCCGTTCTGGGCGATGTTCGCACCCAATTTCCTTTTCGGACTGATCGGCATCACGGCGTTCTTCCAGGCCCGGAGGGCGGGCGGGTGAAGATCCTGGACCGATACGTGCTCCGGCAGTTCTTCCGTATCCTCCTCGTCTGCGTGATCGGCGTGCCGTTCATCTTCATCATCATCAATCTGACGGATCAACTGGACAATTTCCTCGCCGACGACCTGACCAGCGGCAGCATCCTCGCCCACTACCTGTACCAGATTCCTTACTACATGCTGCTCTCCTTTCCGATCGCCGCGCTTCTCGCCGCCGTGTTCACCGTCTCGAGCATGACCCGGCACTTCGAGATCAGTGCAGCCAAGGCAGGAGGAGTCAGCTTCTATCGGATCGTCACGCCGATTCTGGTCGTCGGCATGGTCATCAGCGTCGTCGCACTCGGCCTGACCGAAGTGGTTCCGGCGGCGAACCGGAAGAGCGAGGACGCGCTGGGCGACACTCGCAGCCAGCGGGAAGGAAACAGGATCTCCTTCATCTACCGCGGCGAGGAAGGCCGGTATTACTACATTCGCCGGCTCGCCGCCGCCCGCGGCGAGATCTCCGACATCCTCGTGGTCCGCGAAGGCACCGGATACAGCTACCCGAGTTATGACGCCTCCGCCGACGAGGCCCGCTGGGACGAAGAACGGGAGCGATGGGTGATGGACTCGGGGCGGCTTCGCTACTTTCCCGAGAGGGCTCGGACGATCGAATTCCGCTTCAGCGAGCTCTGGCAACGCGAGTTCACGGAAACCCCCGACGAACTGCTGGCCCGGCCGAAGGGGGAAGAAGAGATGGGCTATGCCGAGCTGGGCCGATACATCGAAGCCCTCGAGCGATCGGGCGCGGACACGGGCAAGCTGCGCGTGGAGCAGCAACTCAAGCTCGCCTTTCCCTTCACTTGCTTCATCATCGTACTTTTCGGCCTGCCGCTGGCGAATTCGTCACGAAAGGGAGGCGCTTCGCTGTCGATCGGAATCGCACTCGGCACGACCATTCTCTTTCTCATACTCGTAAGGGTCGCACAGGCGATGGGCGCATCCGGTGTGATCTCGCCCGTCACCGCGGCCTGGCTCGCGAACGGCATTTTCTTCGTCGCAGGGCTGCTGTTGTTTTCGAGAGTGAAGACCTGATGAATATCCCGCTTCCCGAATCCTTGCCCCCCGATATCGCCCGCGACCTCCGCACGGCTGCCGAGGCCGCTCTCCGCGGCGGAGGTGCTGCTATGAGCCACTATGGAAGCGAGCGCCTCGCGATATCCGAAAAGGGCGTCGACGACCCGGTGACCGCAGCCGACCACGCGGCCAACGATGCGATCCACGACGTGCTCGCGGCGCGGGCTCCGGGCGATCCGATCCTCAGCGAGGAGTCGCCTCCCCCGGCCGAGACGGAGACAGGGCCCGAGACCCGTCTGTGGGTCGTGGATCCTCTGGACGGAACGAAGGAATTCATTGCCCAGAACGGTGAATTCGCGGTCATGGTAGGGCTCGCGATCGGAGGTGGCGCTGCGGCGGGAGCCTTGTACCAGCCCGACCCCGGTATCCTCTATCTGGGCTGGAGCGGGGGCGGAGCATGGGCGATTCCGATTCAGGAGAAAGACGAGGAGTGGGAAGGCCGAGAGGCCATGGCGCTTCACCTCGGCCCGGAACCCGCGGAGCCGGTGCGGTTCATCCGGTCCCGCTCCCATCCGGACCCGTTGCTGGCGAAGCTGGAGGAACGGCTTCCGGACGCGAGAACGGTGCTGTGTGGGTCCGTCGGCGTGAAGTGCGCGAGAATTGCGACGGAGGCGGCGGATGTCTATGTGCACCCGGTCGCGTTTCTGAAGGAGTGGGACACCTGCGCCCCCGAGGCTGTGCTGCGGGGCGCGGGAGGCCGGGTCACCGACTGCGGCGGCGAACCGCTCACCTACGGAAAGCCGGACCCGCGTCAACCACGGGGCATCTTCGCCGCTCGCGAACACACCTGGGGTGCCCTTCGTCCTATGGTGCAGGAGATCGCCAGTCCTATCTTGCGCCCCGTCGGGTGACCGGCGACCGGGCACGGTCCCTGCACCGCGCCTCCGGAGATCGATGCAACGAGAATTTCCACGGGAGCTGCATGTTGAGTAAATCTACGAACGTATTCTGGCACGAGAACCACGTGCTGCGTGCGGATCGGGAGGCCAGACAGGGACATCCGACGGCCGTAATCTGGTTCACGGGTCTGTCGGGAAGCGGAAAGAGCACCCTCGCCAACGAGCTCGATTGGCGGTTGTTCGAGCGCGGCGTCTCCTCCTACGTGTTGGATGGAGACAACATTCGACACGGTCTGAACGGCGACCTCGGTTTCTCTCCCGAGGCGCGAACGGAGAACATCCGACGTATCGGAGAGGTGGCGAAGTTGTTCGCCGACGCCGGAACGATCGCGATCACGGCATTCATCTCACCCTATCGTGAGGACCGCGACAAGGTCCGCACGCTTCTGGATCGGGAGGAAGACTTTATCGAGGTGTTCGTAGAGGCACCCCTCGAGGTCTGCGAAGAACGTGACCCGAAGGGCCTCTACAAGAAGGCCCGAGCCGGGGAGATCCCGGAGTTCACCGGGATCAGCGCACCCTATGAGGCGCCGCTGAAGCCGGAGATCGTGGTGAACACGTCGACCGATGACGTTGCGACCTGCGTGGACCGGATCATCGACGTGCTCGCCGAGCGGGGATACCTCCCGGCCGAGTGAGCGAGAACACAACTGGATTCAGAACAGGACGAATGATATGAGCCTTTCTCCCTACGGCGGAACTCTCGTCGACAGGACCGTAACCGGAGCTGCTGCGGAGGCCTTGCGCGCCGAAGCGGCTTCGCTTCCGCAGATCGCACTGGAGGGACCGACCCTGAGCGATCTCTATCTCATCTCCGTCGGCGCACTTTCACCGCTCGACGGCTTCATGGACAGCGCCGCCTGGAATAGCGTCGTCGATTCCATGACGTTGCCCGATGGACGTCCCTGGGCGATTCCGATCGTGCTTCCGGCATCGCACGGAGAGGCGGAGGCGCTGAAGCCCGGTGATCGCGCCGCACTGGTGGCCGCGGATGGCGAAATCGCCGGCGTGATCACGGTGACCGAGATCTTCGACCGCGACCTCGAGAGGGAGGCCAGAAAGGTCTTCGGGACCCCGGACCTCGAGCACCCCGGTGTGGCGATGATCAACCGACTCGGCTCCCGGTGCGTGGCAGGCCCCGTGCAGTATTGCTACCCGAAGGATATCTCGGGGCACGCAGGGGATCACATGACGCCGGCCGAGACGCGGGCAGCGTTCAAGGAGCTGGGCTGGGACACGATCGTCGCTTTCCAGACCCGGAACCCGATTCACCGGGCCCACGAGTACATCCAGAAGTGTGCGCTCGAGATCGTGGACGGGTTGCTCGTTCACCCGCTGGTGGGAGAGACGAAAGCCGACGACATCCCGGCCGATATCCGGATGGAGTGCTACAAGGTTCTCCTGGACCGGTACTTCCCGGAGGGACGGACGGTTCTCTCGGTCCTGCCGGCGGCGATGCGTTACGCCGGCCCGCGCGAGGCGATCCACCATGCGATCATGAGACGGAACTACGGCTGCACGCACTTCATCGTCGGCCGCGACCACGCCGGAGTGGGAGACTACTACGGAACGTATGATGCCCAGCACATCTTCGACGATATCGATGGCGAAGAACTGGGAATCCGGCCACTGAAGTTCGAACACGCCTTCTTCTGCACCGTGACGGGCCAGATGGCCACTCCGAAGACCTCGCCGGCGCAGGCCGAAGAGAAGATCTTCCTGTCGGGAACGAAGGTACGGGAGATGCTGAGCCGCGGAGAGCGGCCGCCATCGGAATTCACCCGGGCCGAGGTCGCCGACGTACTGATGAGAGCGTACCAGGCCTGATCACGCGCCCATCGACCCGGAGTCGATCGGACATGGCTCGAAAATGAGCCTCGAGGCAGCTTTCACGATCTTCGTCGTGCTGGTGACGGTGTTTTTCATCGCGAGGGACACCGTCAGCCCCGAGGTCGTTCTTGGAGCGGCCCTCGTGGTTCTCACGGCGACCCGGGTCATCGACGTGGAAGCGGCGCTCGGGGGCTTCTCCAATCCGGCGATCGCGACGATCGCCGCCATGTTCGTCATCGCGGCGGGCTTGCGCGCGACGGGCACGCTCGAGGTGGTGTCGGAGCGCCTCTTTCGAGGGGTGGAAAGGCTGACCCCGGCCCTGTTTCGGACGACGGTCGCGACGGCTTCCATGTCGGCCTTCGTCAACAACACCCCGGTCGTCGCGATGGCCATGCCTGCCGTGACTTCCTGGTCTCGGCGACACCGGATCTCACCATCGAAACTGCTCATTCCCGCATCGTATGCCTCTCTGCTGGGAGGCGTCTGCACCCTGATCGGAACTTCGACGAACCTCGTGAGCGACGGACTTCTGCGTTCGCACGGATTGGCCGGACTCGGGTTCTTCGAGCTGGCGCAACTGGGGATCCCCGCGGCTGTCGTCGGCATCGCATATCTCGTCCTCATCGCGCCCCGCCTGTTGCCGGATCGAGTCAAGGTGAAGGATCTGGATGGCGACCTCCGGAGGTACACCGCGGAATTCGAGATCGTCGAGCCCTCGGTTCTGACCGGGAAGACGGTCGAGCAGGCGGGACTGCGCCGGCTTCCGGGTCTCTACCTGGTCCGGATCGAGCGGAGCACGGGCACGATCGCCCCCGTCGATCCGGGCGTTCGGCTCTTCCCCGATGATCGTCTACTCTTCGCCGGCGTTCTCGAGACCATCGTGGATCTCCGGCGGTTCCGCGGGCTCGAACCGATCGCCGAAGAGAAGAGGCAGGATCCTTCGGGCGGAATCGACCTCCACGAAGCGGTGGTTTCGCAGGGCTCTCCACTGATCGGCAGCAGCGTTCGGGACGCCAATTTCCGCGGGCGCTACAATGCCGCCGTGATCGCGGTGCACCGTCACGGAGAGCGCATCGACTCACGGATCGGAGACATCGTTCTTCGGCCGGGAGACACCCTGCTGCTCGAGGCGGCCCCGGGATTCACCCGCGCCTTCCGCGACTCGCGGGACTTCTATCTCGTCAGCCGCGTGGAAGAGAGTCAACCTCCCCGGCACGATCGGATGTTCGCCTCAGTGGCCGTGCTGGCCTTCGTGGTGCTGACCGCCTCGCTGCGGGTCTTCCCGATCGCGGTGGCCGCGCTCGGAGGCGCGGTCCTGATGGTCGCCCTTCGCTGCCTGACGCCGGGCGAGGCGAAGCGCTCGGTGGACTGGTCGGTCCTGATCATGATCGGGGCGGC
>JARRPS010000112.1:0-6649 GCA_037382625.1 Gemmatimonadota bacterium
GAGCCCGCCTGGGCGCCGATCGTCACCGACCGCCTCCTGTTCAAGTCGCGAACGGGACTGTCGAGCGATCTGCGCAGCCACATCTTCTTTGTCTCCGTTGAAGGTGGCGCACCGCGCCAATTGACGGGCGGAGATTACGACGAACACAGCATCGACTGGTCCCCGGATGGCCGTCACATCGTGTTCGTCAGCGACAGGAGCGAGGATCCCGACGACGTCCACGGGAACGATCTGTGGACCGTGGATGTGGTAGACGGAACCGTCCGAAGGCTGACCGGGACCGTGGGCCCCGAGTTCGTGCCCGATTACTCGCCCGATGGAAGGTGGATCGCGTTTCTCGGGGCGGACCGGCCGATCAACACGCGGGACAGCCCCATGGAAACGGATCATCTGAAGCTGATTCCTTCGGACGGTGGCCCGGTCCGGAATCTGACGCTGCCGCTCGACCGCAGACTGGTGGAATTCGCGTGGTCGGGCGACTCGGAGCACCTGTTCTTCACGGCTCACGACGAAGGCTCCATCGGTCTGTTCAGGGTGGATCTGTCGGACGGTTCGATCCACCCCATCGTTACCGGTCCGCTGAGAATCGCGGGGTTCGAGGTGAGTCCCACGGTGGACCGGATCGTGTACCGGGATGAGACGGCCGCCCGAGGACTCGAGTTGCACGTCGTGAACTTCGATGGCAGCGGGCATCGTCAGGTGACCCGGGTACAGGATCCGTTCATCGAGAACGTTCCCGTGGCCGTGTCGGACACATTCTGGGTCCGGAGCTTCGACGGCACTCCCGTGCAGGGTTGGCTGACGAAGCCCATCCCGTTCGATCCCGACCTTCGGTACCCGACGCTGCTCGAGATACACGGGGGTCCCCATTCGAATCGCGGCTACATGGTCTACAACTGGCCCACCCAGCCGCTGGCCAACCGAGGATATGCCGTCGTTCAGATCAACCCTCGCGGAAGCACCGGATACGGACAGGAATTCGCCGATGGAACCCTGCGCGACTGGGGTGGAGGCGACTACCGGGACCTGATGGCCGGCATGGACGAGGTGATCAGGCGGCACTCCTGGATCGATACGGACCGCCTGGGTGTGATGGGCTACAGCTACGGCGGCTACATGACCAACTGGGTGATCTCGCAGACCGAGAGGTTCAAGGCGGCCCTTGCCGGAGGAAGCCTGTCGAACCTGATCAGCTTCTACGGCACCTCGATCTACCAGCTGCTGGTCGAAACGGAGTTCCCGGGAGAAGCGTGGGAGAACTACGAGCTACTGTGGGATCGATCCCCCTTGAAGCACGTGGCGAACGTCACGACTCCCACCCTGTTCGTCCACGGGGACGCCGACCACGACGTGCCGATCGAACAGGCCGAGGAGATGTACGTCGCGCTCAAGAAACTCGGGGTCGAAACGGAACTGGTGCGCTACCCGGACGTCGGGCACATGCTGGGGAACGATGCCTTCTTCGACCTGGTGGACCGGACGGCTGCCTGGTTCGACTCCCACCTTCAGCCCGAACTCGTGCCCTGAAATGCACCAGGGGCTCCCGAAGTCTCGGGAGCCCCTGCGGGACTTGCGGCTCGGATCCCTGCGAGGCCAGCTGTGCGCCGTGCGCTCGGCTCAGGTCACGCGGTCTCCGTGGGTCACGCTTCCACAGCGGCGGATTCGGACCCGCCCAGCCACTTCCAGGCGAATCCAGCCAGCGCTCCACCTAAGATCGGCGCCACCCAGAACAGCCACAGTTGCGACAGCGCCCACCCTCCGACGAACAGCGCAGGTCCGGTGCTTCGAGCCGGATTCACCGACAGGTTGGTGACGGGTATTCCGACCAGGTGAATCACCGAGAGTCCGAGACCGATCGCGATCGGGGCCAGCCTGGCCGGTGCGCGACCATCCGTCGCTCCGAGGATGATCATCAGGAACACGAAAGTCAGTACGACCTCCGCAAGGAGAGCCGCGATCATCGAGTATCCACCGGGCGAATGCTCGGCGTACCCGTTCGCCGCGAATCCGGAGGCCGCCAGGTCGAATCCAGCCGTGCCGCTGGCGATCACGGCAAGCGCCCCCGCCGCCACGACCGCACCGACGAGCTGTGCGATCCAGTAGGGCACGATCTCCGATGCGGGAAACCGTCCGCCGGTCCACAGACCCACGCTGACCGCCGGGTTCACGTGGCACCCCGAGATATGGCCGATCGCGAACGCCATCGTCATCAACGACAGCCCGAATGCGAACGACACACCGAGCCAGCCGATCCCGACTCCCGGAACGCCTGCGGCCAGGACAGCGCTGCCGCAGCCCGCGAACACGAGCCAGAAGGTACCCAGCAGCTCCGCTACCATCTTTCGAGTCAGAGACATCCTCACCTCCGTGGAAGTGTCAGATACCGGCCGATCGCTTCCCTCGACCTGGCGGTGTCATCCTCCGGCGAGCTCTCATCCACGCGGTCATTCCGCCCGCGACGAAGCCGAAGAGGTGGGCTTCCCAGGATACGCCGACCTGGGTCGGTGACAGTCCGAACAGCGCCGTTCCCCACAGCAGGAATACGACGGTCGATAGCAGAATCGCCCCGAAGCTGCGGTCGAACCAGCCTGTCAGGAGAAGGTAACCGAAGAGCGCGAATACGACGCCGCTCGCCCCGATGTGGATCGACGGTCGGCCGAAAAGCCAGACTCCGGCACCGCCCACGAAGGTGCCCAGCAGCAACGCGGTCCAGAAATCCCGCGGATCGCGAAGGATGACGAGCCCGCCGAACAACAGAATCCCGACCGTGTTGAGGGCCAGGTGGGCGAAGCCCAGATGCAGGAAGGGGTGAAGCGGAATGCCGATGAGGCCGTCGACTGTGCGGGGCCGGATGCCGAGCCGGTCCAGGGATCCGGCCAGGAGCAGCCCATCGACCAGTTCGATTGCCCAGAGCAGGAGCACGAGTCCGCCCAGGATCCCGGCATACCTCTTGAGGTCGCGGCCTATGGCGGCCAGACTCTCACCCCCACCGCCGTGGAATCCTCTCGAGGGATCCCCATGTTCGCCGCGGCGCCGGCCGGGCGTCCCGGCTGGAGGGGAGGACCGATCGGTCCCCCGTCTACTCGTCTTCGTCGTCTTCGTATCCGTCGTCGTTCAAGTCGTCGTCATCCGTCCCGCGGAACCGCTCGAGAGCGGCCTCGAGCTCACTGACATCCATGCCTTCGAGGTTCTCGAGCCCGGCCGCCGAGGCTTCCTTGCGAAGCCGCTTCTTCTCGGCCTTGGCTTCCTTCTTCTTCGCCTTACGGATTTCCTTCTGTCGTTTCTCGTACGTGTAGTTCGATCGTCTCGCCACTCGGCCTCCTGTTCGGGGTCGTCCGCGGCGGAACCCATCCGCTCACGGTCCATGCGCGGGCAACCTACGTCAGAGCGGCTGCCTGCACACCTCTCAGTGAAAATTCTGCTGTCCCGGGTCGATGGCGCCCGCGGGTACGATCTCTCCGAACTGCCGCTCGTACTTCTGAAGGTTGTCGGCGAGCGCAGCCAGCACGCGTTTGAAGTGGCCTGGACTTACGATGATTCGCGATACGAGTGCCGAGCCGTTCGGCGCGGTCATCAGCCAGTCGATAATGAACTCCTCGGCGGTGTGCGCGACGAGCATGTTGTTGCTGTATCGACCCCTTGCGAGCTCATCGTTGGCATTGATCGTAATCTGGCGGGACGGACCCGCGGGTTCATGTTCGGACATTCGGGACCTCCGGTTCAGTTGAGGGTCGGCCTCGCGCTATTCGCGAGCTCCAGACGAGACCGGCTTCCAGTACCTCCATGCCAGGGAGAATGCGCGTACGAGCATGAGCGTGACGATGCCCCACCAGACTCCCTTCAGTCCCCAGTCTAACGGGATCACCAGGAGAAGCACGATGCTGGCCGCGATGCCCGAAACGACCATCTGAGCCGCCACGAATCGGAACTTCTCCAGGCCCAGGTAGATGCCGTCCCAGACGAACACCAGCGCGTTGAGTGGTTGCATCAATACGATGAAAGGGAAGATCTCTCCGACAGCGTCCAGGACCCGGGGCTCGTTCGTGAACAACCGGGGCAGCACCGATGCGAGTACCGCGAAGAGCAGGGCGAGCCCGACCCCCGTGCCGAGCCCCCATAGAAGCAATCGATCGGAGGCGGCCCGGGTCGTAGCGGACGCACCCGTTCCCCGGTAACGGGCAACCATCGCCTGTGCGGCCACTGCCAGCGAGTCGACGACCAGCGCCAGAAGGAGCCACAGCTGCGAGCCCACCTGGTGTGCTGCGACGGCCACGGTCCCGACTCGCGTCGCGACCGCCGTCGCGAGCGTCAGAGTTCCGATCAACGCGAAGGTGCGGATGACGAGTTCACCGCCGACCCTGAGGAAGGGGGCCAGTTCGCGCATGGCGGGCAGGCGTGCTTCGATACCGAGCTCCTCCGACCGCCGTCGAAGCAGCAGGTCCACGAACCAGAGGGCTCCTACCCACTGTGCGATCAGAGTGGCGAGTGCCGCCCCTTCGAGTCCCCAGCCGAAACCGAAGATGAAGAGGGGGTCGAGGAGGAGATTCACCAGATTGAGTCCGAGGGTCACCAGCAGCGGCGTCCGGGTGTCGTGATACCCCCTGAAGGCTCCGTGCCCGGCGGTGACGAGGAGGACAGCCGGACCGGCGAATGCCCGAATTCGCAGATAGGAGAGGGTCGCGTCTTTGAGATCGCCCTCTGCACCCATGGCGGAGACGATCGGGCCCGCGAGCGCCTGAAGGGAGAGCACGGCGACGGCTCCGGCCAGCAGCGCCACCACGAGGGCCTGCACGACCACCCGCCCCGCCGCCTCCCGATCGCCTCGGCCCATCGCGCGGGCGACCATCGGTGTGGTGCCGTAAGCGAGGAAGTTGAACAGCACGAAGGCCATCGAGAAGATCGAGGCGTTGATGCCCAGCGCCGCGAGGGGCACTACGCCCAGTCGCCCGACGAAAATGGTGTCCACGATCGACACCAGGGGGTCGGCGGCCAGGGCGCCCAGCGCGGGAAGCGCGAGACCCAGGATCTCGCGATCCAGGCCGCCCCGGGAGTCGTTCGGAGGACAATTGCTCACGGCGACGAAGATGGTCCCACTCCGGTCATGGCGAAATGCCCCCGCGGCGGCCAGTTCGCCAGCCCCGGGACCCTTCGGCGATTTCCGTGCCACATCGGAGACGTCCCGCTACGTCTCCCTGCTCGACGTATTCCTTGCCGTCGCCAGTTCGGGGTATGACGGGTGTAACATCATTGTTGAATTTGGATTACAGGATTGGCGCAGGCCGTTCAACTCGACCGCGATGGCTCGAGATTCCCGCCGGACCAGTCCGATCGGGTCAAGGCGGTTCGCAAGTTGCCCTCCTTCCAGGCGACGGCAGGATGCTCCGAGCAGCACGCGGGAGCACTAAAACGAGTGAAGAGCCGGCCTGTGCTCCGGAGCGTCCACCGTCACTCTCTGTTCCCCGCGGTTGCCCACGTTCTGACCTGCCCCCTTCCGGTTCAAACTCTCGCCACGCAGGTTGTCGCCCATGAAAATCCCAAGATTGATTCTGAACCGAAGTCCGGCCTCCCGCAGGATGGCGTCCCCGACGTCGGTCTTCACACAGGAAGGGGCCATGGCGGCGCTCTGCCTGATCGCAGCGCCGCCGTCGGTTTCGGCCCAGGAGCAGGTGCCGGAGATTTCCGTCGAAACGCTCGGCGAGAATCTGTGGGTCATCCGTGACGGCCTCGGCAGCGGAAACGTTCTCCTTTACGACATTCCCGGGGGGCGTATCTGATCGATGCGGGATCTCCCGCGAGCGCCATGGCGATCGTCGGCACCGTGGACTCGTTCGCCGAGAATCCGGTTCGCACCGTGATCTGCACCCATTACCAGGAGGATCATCTCGGCGCGAACGCCTGGTACGCGACTCGCGGCGCGCGTGTCATGGGGCACGAGCACCTGGCCGCCGAGGCGCTTTGTGATACGACGATCGCCGCGATTCAGAAACTGCAGCCCGCGCATTCCCGGACCGACATCGCCGTCCTCATTCCCGCGGCCAACACGCTGCTCGCGGGCGATCTGATTGAAGTCGTCGCCTACCCGTTCATCGACTGGTGGGCCGGCGGCTCGCTGGAGGGAATGATACAGGAAGTGGATCGGATTGCCGGCTGGGCGCAGGGCGATCAGCGGATCGTCCCGGGACACGGTCCGGTGATCGGAGCCGCGGAACTGGCCGAGTACGAGAAAATGCTGGTGACGGTCCGGGGCCGGGCGCGCGCGGCACTCGAGAGGGGCGACACCGAGGAACAGTTCCTCGACTCGCGGCCCACACGGGAGTTCGACGCAGGTCGGGGTGGCGAGGCCGCGGGCCCGCAGTTCGCATCCCTGGTCTGGTACGGTCTTTCGCGTGGAGACTGATCGACGCGACTCGGATCAGTCGCAGGGGCGACCGGCAAGCAGCGTACCGAATGCGATCGACGACAGGCGGGCCCCAGCGGACTCGGACCGGGAGGGGATGAGCACGGGAGCCGTTGCACCGACCACGCAATGAGCCGGTTCGAGCCCGGCGACGTACTCCACGGACTTGGCCGACATGTTCGCCGACTCGAGATCCGGGAAGAGCAGAATGTCGGCCCGGCCCGCGATCGGCGAGGTGAAGCCCTTCGCTGC
>JARRPS010000113.1:0-6644 GCA_037382625.1 Gemmatimonadota bacterium
CTCTTCCTCGGGGAAGAGTCGATCCTGTCGGGCGAGGCCCACTGCCGCGCCGACATCCGCCTGCCCGGGATCCAGGAGCGGCTGATCGCCGAGTTGTCCGCGACCGGGAAGCCGATCGTCCTCGTCGTGCTGGCCGGCCGTCCACTCGCTCTCGAGAGCGCGGTGAACGACGTGGCGGCGATCCTGTACGCCTGGCATCCGGGGAGCATGGGCGGACCGGCGATCGTAGATGTCCTCTTCGGAGAGGCGTCGCCATCGGGGAAGTTGCCGGTGACCTTTCCCCGCGTCACCGGGCAGATTCCGATCTACTATGCCCACAAGAACACGGGAAAGCCGCCCACTCCGGAGACCGTCGTCCACATCGACGACATCCCTCGCGATGCCGAGCAGTTGTCGGCGGGCGGCAGCTCCTTTCATCTCGATGCCGGACACACGCCCCTGTGGCCCTTCGGCCACGGCCTTTCCTACACGGAGTTCAGGTACGCGAACCTCCGGACGAACCGTGAGGTCATCTCGCTGGGAGATTCGCTGACGATCGAGGTCGACGTCTCGAACGTCGGCGAGCGCGAGGCCGAGGAGGTCGCGCAGCTCTACATCCGGGATCCGGTGGCCAGTGTCACCCGACCCGTGCGGGAGCTCAAGGGGTTTCTTAGAGTCCGGCTCGCTCCGGGGGAGGCCCGGACGGTGAGCTTCGAGATCCACACGGACGACCTCTCCTTCCACGGCCGGGACATGCGTCGCACGACCGAGCCGGGCCGCTTCCACCTCTGGGTCGGAGGCAGCTCCGGGGCCCAATTGAGAGCGGAGTTCGAAATTACCAGCCACCGTTCTGAGGAATGACCGGGATCATGATGGCACCGCTGACCACACCCGAGATCCGCGAAAGGGTCGAATCGCTGCTGGCGCGAATGAGCCTCGATCAGAAGATCGGCCAGATGACGCAGGGCGAGCGGGCGTTCGTCACCCCCGAGGACGTCCGGGACTATCACCTGGGTTCGGTATTGAGCGGCGGGGGCTCGTGCCCGGGCGAGAATCATCCCGCGGACTGGGTGGCGATGAATGACGCCTACTGGGCCGCGTCGATGGAGGAGGGCGAGGATCATCTCCCGATTCCGCTCCTGTACGGGGTCGATGCGATCCATGGAAACGCGAATCTCCGCGGGGCCACGGTGTTTCCCCACAATATCGGTCTCGGCGCCGCCGGAGATCCGGATCTGCTCGAGAGGATCGCGCGCGTCACGGCCCGGGAGGTGCTCGCGACCGGCGTCGAGTGGACCTTCGCGCCCACGCTGGCGGTGGCCCGCAACGACCGCTGGGGCCGCACCTACGAGAGCTATTCCGAGGATCCCGAGCTGGTGGGCGCCTATGCAGGCCGGTTCGTAGTCGGGCTGCAGGGGGATCCGGACACGGACGGAGTGGTGGCCTGTGCCAAGCACTGGGTCGGGGACGGAGGCACGACCGGTGGAGTGGATCAGGGCGATGCCCGGCTCCCACGAGAGGAGCTGGAGCGGCTGCACATCGCTCCCTATCGGGAGGCGCTCGTTTCCGGTGTGATGACGGTGATGGCTTCCCTCAGCAGCTGGAACGGGGAGAAGTGTCACGGGCACCGGGTCCTGCTCACGGACCTGCTGAAGGGCGAGCTCGGATTCGAGGGGTTCATCGTGTCGGACTGGGACGCCACGGACCAGCTGGACGAGGACTACGCCGTGGCGATCGAACTCGCCGTGAACGCCGGCATCGACATGTTCATGGTGCCCGAGAAGTGGAAGGAGTTCATCGCACACCTGAAGGGACATGTGTACAGGGGCGCCGTGCCGATGGAGCGGATCGACGATGCCGTGCGCCGGATTCTCCGGGTGAAGTTCGCGTACGGGCTGTTCGATCGGCCGCGGCCGGCGGATCGGCCCGGGTCGAACGATCCCGGTTTCGGATCGAAGGAGCACCGCGAGGTGGCCCGGGAAGCGGTCCGGAAGTCTCTCGTGCTGCTCAAGAACGAGAACGGAGTGCTGCCGCTGGAGCGGACGGCGAAGATCCTGGTCGCGGGGAGGAACGCCGACAACCGGGGTCACCAGTGCGGTGGATTCACCGTCGCCTGGCAGGGCACCTCCGGCAACGCTTCCATCGAGGGGGGAACGTCGATCTGGGAAGGGATCCGCGAGGCGGCGCCCGACGCGGTCCTGAGCATCGACGGCGCCGCCGCCCGTTCCGGTGAGTTCGACGCCGCCGTGGTCGTGATCGGAGAGCGGCCGTACGCGGAGGGGCTGGGCGACATACGATCCGACGGCGACCCGGTCGCGCCCGGATCGCAGATCGCGCTCGTGACGGCCGACTTACGGCCCTACGGGAGCACGCTCGAGCTCGCCTCGCTGCATCCGGAGGATCTCGAGACGATCCGGACGATCGCGGCCGAGGGGATTCCGGTCGTGGCGGTGCTCGTCTCGGGCCGGCCGCTCGTCGTCAACCGGGAGCTGGAGCTCGCCTCGGCCTTCGTGGCCGCCTGGCTGCCGGGATCCGAAGGGGCGGGCGTCGCCGACGTCCTCTTCGGAGACCACGACTTCCAAGGACGGCTGTCGTTCTCGTGGCCTCGGGACCCGGCCGACAACTTCAACCGGGGCGACGTGGAGTACGATCCTCTGTTCCCGTACGGATTCGGGCTGACGCACTCCGGCTAGGCGGGTTGGGGTTCGGGCTCGGGCTCTCCTGGCTTGCCCCGTCTGCGCTCGAGCTCCATCCGCACCTCGTGGGCCTTCTCCTCGGTGATCGGGAAGGTCGCGATCGCCCAGATCGCGATCGCCGATGTGACCATCGGAATCGCGGCATCGCAAAGCCGCATGAGGAAGATCGTCTGCTCGGTTTGCGCTCCGCCGAGGGCCACGTCGAATCCGGTGGCGTTGAGGAGATAGCCGCTCAAGCCGAGCGCTGCGGCCATGCCCAGCTTCACCACCCACCAGAAGATCGATCCGTACATGCCCTCCCGCCGCTCATGCGTGCTGAGTTCATCGACGTCTACCACGTCGGCGACCATCGACGGCATCAAGGTGAAGAGGCCTCCGAGGCCGAAGGCGAGCAGCGGAGCGGGCAGCATCACCAGCCATGGGACGTCGGGATTGTAGCAGATCCACTTCAGCCCGTAGCCGACGATCGAGGCTCCGATCGCGACGAAGAAAGCCCTGCGCTTGCCAAGCCGCGTTCCCAGCCAGGTGACGAGCACGATCACGGCGAAAGTGGCGATCGCCTGCACGGTTCCGGCATATCCCGCGTACTCGGCGCCCCGCGTCTGATCGCCCCCGAACACGTAGTAGATGATCACGTAGAACTGGAAGGACGAGATGAGCATGAAGCCGTTGAACACCAGGAAGGTGGCCACGCACAGCTTCAGGAAGGGACGCGAAGAGAGAGCCGTCCCGAAGCCGCGGAAGAAGTCGATGAAGTTTCGGCGTAGGGCGCCGAGAGCGCTTTCTCGGGCTACCGGCACCGCATTCCCCAGCTCGTGCCGGTGCTCCTCAACCTCTGCCTCCGCGATCTCCCTGAAGCGCTCCCGGAGGAAGAGGGCGGGGAGAATACCGACGCCGATCACGAACACGCCGATGATGATCGCGAGCCCGGCCGCTCCGGCGACCTGGTCCTCGAAGAAGCCCTCGTACGTCATGATCCACAGGAACCAGGGGGACACGACGTACGCCAACTGTCCCATGAAGTTCTGGACTCCCATCAGCCGTGTCCGCTCGTGGTAGTCCGGCGTCAGCTCGTAGCCGAGCGCGACCCAGGGCGTGGCGAATACCGTGTAAGCGAGGTAGAAGATGATCGAGCCGACGAGGAACCAGATGAAGTAGAAGGTCTCGCTCTGGCCTCTCGGCAGCTGCCAGAGGAGGGCGAAGATGATGCCGACGGCGATCGCGCCGAAGAAGATGTACGGTCTGCGCCGGCCCCACCTGGAGGTGGTGTTGTCGGAAATGTAGCCCATCAACGGGTCCGTAAATGCATCGGTGAGGCGGGGAAGCGCTCCGAGCAGTCCGACCAGCGCCGGGTTCATGCCGAGGCCGAGATTCAGGACGATGATCATGCCGCCGCTCGCCGCGGCCAGCAGGTTATTGACGAACGCGCCCAGCCCGTAACTGACCTTCTGGGCTAGGGAAATCCGGTCTTCCGGCGCGGTCTCGTAGCGAGCGGCAGCGCTCACGGAGCTTCTTCGTACACTCGGACCCAGTCCACCAGCATCGTCTGTGGAAAGGTGGTGGTCGCATCGGGCGGACCCACGAATGTGCCGCCCACGGCGACGTTGAGGATCATGTAGAACGGATGGTCGAACACCCACTCCCCGGGAACGTCGTTCGCCGTGACCGTCTGGAAGAACTGGTCGTCCACGTACCAGTCGATCCTGTCGCCCCGCCATTCGACCGCGAACACGTGGAAGTCGGCATCGAAGGTGGAGTCGGTGAGATAGAAGCGGCGGGTGATCGCCCCGCCGGCCGAATAGCCCGGGCCGTGGAGGCTGCCGTGGACGACGCTCGGCTCCTGGCCGCGGTATTCCATCACATCGATCTCTCCGCAGGTGGGCCAGCCCACCTCGTCGAAGTCGGCCCCCAGCATCCAGAACGCCGGCCATATCCCCTGGCCCCTCGGCAGCCGGATGCGGGCCTCGAACCGGCCGTTCTGCAGCTCGAACAGGTCCTTCGTGGTGATCCGGCCGGAGGTGTAGTCCTGGCCCAGATACGGCTCCTCGCGGGCGGTAATCGCCAGGTTTCCGGCTCCGTCCAGCGAGACGTTCTCCGCACGGTCCGTGTCGTACTCCAACTGCGCGTTGCCCCAGTCAGTGCCGACATCGAAGCGCCAGCTGGCGGGATCGGGCAGCTGGCCGGCCGGGCCCTCGAAGTCGTCTTCCCAGACCAGGCGCCAGTCCTGAGTCGAAGGACCGGACGTCGTGTCGTCTCCGCAACCCGCCGACAGGAGGACGATGGATGCGATCGTCAACGCACGAAGGGACCGGCTGGAGTTAAACATCACGTAGACCTCACGACATGCGGTGTCGGAAAGAGTCGGGGATTGTCGAGGGCCGCCTGCAGCACCAGCGTGGCGGCACCCAGGGCCGTGGTCTGTTCGCCCAGATCGCCGGCACGCACCTCGGTGCCCGCGACGGACGTGATCGAACTGCGCCGGCCGATCACGTCTCGTAGCGGATCCAGCAGCAGGTCGCCGACCCGCGACAGGCCACCGCCTACGATCACCAGCGCTGGATTGAGCATGCTCACCATGCCGGCGACCGCGATTCCGAGGTGCTCCGCCGCTTCGTGCACGACCTGGCGAGCGACCGGGTCGCCCGCCAGCGCGGCGTTCACGATGGCATCGACGGTCACTTTCTCCCCGGCCAGCGTGCTCTCCGGGTGTTCTCGCATCAGCGCGGCGACACGCTGGACGAGGGCCCGACTCCCGACCAGGGTCGTCAGACAGCCATCGAGGCCGCACGGGCAGGGGGGACCGAGCGGGTCGATCACCAGGTGGCCCACCTCGCCCGCAATTCCGGTCGCCCCGCGGTAGATCTCTCCACGCACGATCTGTCCGGCGCCGATCCCGGTCGCCACCTTGAGGTACACGAAGTCATCGACCCCGAGCCCGGCGCCCCACCAGCGTTCGGCCAGCGCTCCCAGGTTGGCATCGTTGTCCACCCATACGGGCACGCCGTAGCGGATCTCGAGGTCGCCGAGCCAGTCGCGCCCGCGCCAGGCCGGAAGAGCGACTTCCGAGAGCATCCGCGGCCGCTCGGGATCCACCGGGCTGGGGACGGCGATGCCGACTCCGACCAGGCGCCCGGTGCCTCCTCCCCACTGGGCCAGGCAGGCGTCGCTCAGCTCGGAGATCAGCTGGCGCGTGCCGTCCGGATCGCTCTGGACCGGATGCCCGGCTTGCTTCCAGGCCAGCACGCGGCCGCGCAGGTCCGTCAGAGCGACGGCCACGTGCGCCGCCCCGATGTCGATGCCGAGAATTCCGAACGCCTCGTCCTGAAATTCGAGAACGATCGGCCGCCTTCCTCCGCGCGACGGACCGGCACCGACCTCGGCCACCAGCCCGGTGCCCAGGAGATCCTTGACGAGATCGGAGGCGGTGGAGCGGGAGATGTCGGCGTGGCGCGCGAGATCGGCCCTCGAGACTCTGCGTAGCTGCCAGATCATGCGGAGCAGCAGATCGGAGAGGGGGCTTCCCCCCTCCTCCGACGTCTGCCGCAACCTCGCCTTGCTCAGTGAGTCCGGCCTCATTCCCATGGGCGAAGCCCCCGGCTCACACGCGCGTTCTATCGATAGAAGTAGACGTTGTCGACGTAGACCGTGTTCGGGTCGCCCGAGATGATCAGCTGGGCCAGGTTCGTCCGGCCGGTGAGTCCCGTGAAGTCCGATAGCGGGATGTCGAGCCCCACCCACGCGCCCGTCGCCATTGCCGGCGTCGTCGTGTCGTCCAGGAAGATCTCGTGCTCGCTGGTGCCGGTGTTGAAATCTCCGTCCGGCCCGAAGTCGACGAGCTTGACCTTGAATGCGGCGGGCGCGGCCGTCGGGTCGGGCGTCCACACGTCCATGTGGAAGTGCGTCATCGCCGTCGCGTCCACCGGCTGCGAGACGAATTCGATCCCCGCGAACACCAGGTTCGTATACAGC
>JARRPS010000114.1:0-7168 GCA_037382625.1 Gemmatimonadota bacterium
GCGTCTCCCCCCGGCAACACGGGGAGGAGCCACGAGGGCCGAACGAGCGGCCTCACCGCACGCGCACGGGATCGCCTCTCAATCCGGCCACGTGAACGCGAACTTCTCCGTGTAGATGCAGGTGATCGTGGCCACGCCGCTCGGCGTGAGGGTCTGCCTCCAGTTCGTCGTGGCGAGGAAGTTGTCGAAATCCCGGTCGGCGCCGAGCAGGTAGCACGGATACGGACCGGGATCGAGAGGCGCGTTCGCCTCGGCGACCTCTCCCGACCCGATATCGTAGGGTCCGTAGTGAATCGTCCGTCCGGTCGGGTTCGGCACGCCCGTCATCTTGGTCGTAAAGATGGCCGTGCCGTTCCGGCTCCAGGTCCCGACTTCCGTCCCGCAGTTCCCCGTGTAGTCGGGCGGATAGGCATTCCCGTAGCCGTCGATCAGTGCGCAGCCGATGTCTCCTTTGGTGACCACGGCGCCGATCCCGCCCTTCAAGAACAGGGGCGTAGTCTCCGTGACGGCGTCCGGTTCGACCTCGGTCGGGGGCGAGGGCGAGCAGGATCGGGACTCTCGAGCGCATAAGTACCTCCCGTGCGTCGTGCGGTCTCTCCTGGTCGGGAGCGCCGCGGTGAGCGAACGCGACCGGTGCAGCAGGGCCTTTCTGCAGCGAGTCGTTGCCGGGGTAGACTGTCCGACCGGGTCCCGCGGCGACTCCGGCAGGACCGGAGCCAGCCGTCCTGGACGGGATGGACAGGCCTTAGCCCAGATTGCTTCAAAGGGGTCAGACGAATATCACGCGAGAGTCACGCGGGCCCGTACTTCGAATGACGGGGCGGAATCCCGGGTTGAAAGGGAGCCGGGGGCCGGCTCGATCAGGCGTCGGCGCGTCGCCTCAGCGCCTCGTACTCCTCTCGCACGATCTCCCACTCCAAAGCCCACGAAGCCAGATCGGGCGGCTCTGGACGGAAGCGGAAGTACTTCTCGTAGCGAGCGAGGGCAGCGTCGATCTCGCCGGCCTGCGCGAGGAGCCGCGCCTCCTCGCGCACGAAGTCGATGTGCCAACCGAACAGGTCCCAGCTCCCTGTCCGGACCGGCCGTCGCTCGAGGACCTGGAACCCCGTCTCCGGATAGCCGAGCTCGCCGAACGAGCGGGCGAGCGCGAGGTTCGCGGCCGCGGAGACGTAGAGCGCCGTGTAGCTGGTCCCCGCGAGCTGGCCGAACGTGACGGGGTGGTCCCTCACCGCCTCGTAGAGTCGGCTGGCGGCCTTCTGGTGCACGATTCGATCCCCTTCGCGCTCCAGGAGGTACGTGAGAAACGGGGCGCACATGCGGGCGAGGGCCCGCCGTCTCACGGAGGGCTCTGTCTCAAGAAAACGAGCCGACGCTCGGACCGACGACGTGTCCCCCCGCTCGATCCGAAGCCACGACCGATAACAGTGCGCCACCTCCAGCGTGTCCGGGGATGCGGCAGAGTCCCGGCGAATCACCGTGCTCAGCGCGCGATCCGCCTCGTCGAGCGTCGCCTCCGTCTCGGGTTCGCCGAAGGCGGCCCATTCCGCGATCACGTTGGCTGCGGCGAGCGCCTCGAGATGTGAGTTCACGGCGAACAGCTGGAACATCCGGTCCCGGAGCCGTCGGTACTCCTCGTGTCGCCCGCGTTCCCGGGCGAGTACGGCCTGGCGCAGGGCATATACGCTGCCCGGTCGCTGGCCGATCGGCACGACCTGCGCCGCCTCTTCGGCATCTTCGAGCCCGCGTCCGGTGAGGATCGCGAAGTTCCCGAGTCGATTGAGCCAGACGTGGGGAAGCTCCGGCAGTCGGGCCATCACGGCGGCCCGCTCGTCCTCCCGCCCGAGCCCGAGGGCCGCGACCCAGCGGCCGTACCACGCATCCGGAGGCAGCATCTCGGCGTAGGCGTCGAGCCGCGCGGAGTCGCCGGCCATCAGGGCGACCTCCATCGCCTCCTCGAGTCTGGAGCTGTCTCCCCGCGCGAGCAGCGAATCGTGAACCGCGAGAAGCGGGTATCGCCAGGAGCGCGCGTACGAGCTGCAGAACGTGTAGCACGCGCCGAACAGGCCCTGCCAGTGCGAGAGCCTGTCCGGGGCGACCTCGACCGCCTCCTCCCAGGCCGCGACCTCGAGCCGTGCCGTGTGTGCCTCCGCGAACCGCCATCCCAGCCGCGCCCTCGCGTACGCCCGGTCGGCACCGCTGAGCCGGTCCCGATTCGACCAGACCAGCGACGCCACTTCCTCCCAGCTGGCGAGAGTGGCCTGCGCCGTCGGGTCGGCGACGGCAGAAGGGTTGACGGTCCCCTCGAACGAGTCATAGAGCTCGAGCGCCGCCAGGGCAAAGCTGCTGTCACGGGCGAGCGCTTCGCGAAGCAGGCGGTTTCGCTCGATCGACTCGTCCGGATATGCCCTAACGAAGAGCCTGACTGCCTCGGGATCGTGTCGCTGAAGCGTCGCCACCCGATCAGCCGGCATACCAGATTCCTCGGCGACGAGTCGGACGATGAGCGAGTGGATGATCGAGTCGAAAGCGATCGGATCGCCCGATGCGCGCGCGGATGCCCTGATCTTTCCATCAGGTACGCCTATGATCGCGGCGGAGACCTCGATACCCGTCGTGGCTGGCGAGACCGACGCAGTCAGATACTTCCCGGCGCCGATGCGGGTACTGACACGTTGGCCGATGGCCGCTGATCGCTGCGCAACCGGGGATGCGTCCAGTCGACTCCATATGGCGGCCATCTGCTCCTGCCCGCTCACCTCGATGGATTCCCAGTCGGATAGCTCGGCATGCAGCCGGGTCGTAGCCGTTTCGGCCATCGTCGAATCAACGCCTACTGGATTCACGGGAAGAATCGCCATGAGGTCCGGATCGAGCTGCTCGTCTCCGCGGGCGCGGCCAACGATCAGGACGGTCGCTGCGACGAGCACAAGAGAAGCCACGACCGAGGCCGCGCGCCTGAGAGTCGGGCGCCGTGACTCGCCCCCTATCGAGACAGGATCATATTCGGCGGAGCGAATATCCCGGGATCGTTGATCTCCGACCACATCGGTCCGGGAGAGAGCCCGACCGTAGCCCTCTGAAGCACGCGGTCCGGATCGATCCGCGATGGTCGTCGGCCCGAAGTCGGCGCCCCGAATCAGCCCGAGGATCTCTTCGTCGGGCTCCACTCCCAGGTCTTCCCTGAGCGTTCGCGCGTGGTCCTTTAGAAGTTGTATCCCGTTTCCGGGATCGCGCCACCGAGCCAGGGCGCGGGCCAGATTCAGAGCTACGCGCGAGTTGTAGGGATCGTGCAGATTGGCACGCTGGAACCAGTGCACAGCCTCGGCCGGATTTCCGGCGCTCGCGCTCCGCTCGGCCAGGCTCTCGAAGACGTCCAGGGCCTGCGCTGCCAGGGCAGTCCGTTCCACGCCCACCCAGCGATCGAACTCCCCCGATCCGTTCAAGTGGAATCCGTCGAGAAAGGGACCACCGTACATGCTGGCTGCTCTTCGGAGGTCGCCATCCCGTACTGCCCGCTTGAACTCCGCGACGTCGGCCGATACGACGTCTTCATTCAGCTGCAGAAGATCCGCGGAGGCCAGGATTCCCTCGGATCCGAGACTCGTGCGAATGATATACAGCTGGTTCGAAAGACTGTGGCGGGCATGAGTGTGGTCCGAGAGCTCCCAGAGCAGTGCCGAGAGCCGGTCGCGCGTGACACCGCCGCTGTCGGCTGCCGCGAGATACGCCAGAATGGCGACGGAGAGCGGTCGCGACAGCTGCCGACGGGCAGCGCCCGTCGGCACGCCGAGATTCAGCTCGCCGAGGAAACGGAGCTCGATCATCGCGTGAGCGCGCTCTCACCGAAAGAAACGTCGGGGCCGGTTAAGGCTGATTATCCGCCTCGGGGACGTATCGTAAGAATAGGCCTTTCGGATGGGGCCGCCAAGAGAGTGAGATTGGCTGCCGGAGGGCGTGCGATCGGGGAGGACGCGGGGCCCGGCTTACGTCTCCGGGCCCCGGGTCGGCGAGCCGGTCAGTTCCCTCCCGTCATCGGCGGATAGGACAACTCGGGCCGCACCTCGCCGCTCATCTCGCGCACCGAGCGAAGGGTCGCGCCGGTCTTCGCCATGAGCGCGGCGCCGTCCGCTCCGAGGGTCTTCTCGATCTGCGCCGAGAGTGTCGCGTCGTGGGCCCGGTCCCGCGCGTTCGTCACCAGCAGGTACATCGGAAGATCGGAGCCGGTGACGTACTGGTACATGCGGAATCCCCGCTCGATTCCGTGACGGCCGTAGGCGTCGGCCCAGGCCCGCGCCGATGCCTCGAACTCGGCGACCTTCGCGGGAAGCACGCGGAACTGCGCATAGGTCCGATGGGGCTCCGCGAGGGTGAAGCCGACCGCGTCGGGCCGGAAGGACAGATCAGGCCGGAGCAGCAGATAGTACATTTCCCGGCTGCTGACCAGGGCGTCGCTCTTCGCCTGGAGACGGGCACCCGCGTCACCGAGGGAGGTCATCGCGGCACTCCACGTCGCGTTCATCTCCGCCATGTCCGTCGGCCCTACACCGGGAATGGCGAAGGTGTACCCGAGCTCGGGGCCCGTGATGGTGACCCACGACATGCCGTCGAAATCTCTCTCCGCGAACAGCCGGGTGAACTCGCGGCTCGCCTCCTCGTATGCCGGCATGTTCGAGATGTCGACGTGGTCCGCGATGATCGTGAACCAGGTCGGCTGCATCTCCTGGGCGGGGGCGGCGGGGACGGTCGCCAACAGCGCGACGAGCGCCGCCAGGGGGAGCTTCCTCATGGTGCCTCCTTGCGGATGGACGTACGAACGGGACAGGCCAGCATCGCCCGCAGCCGTCCCGGAGGTCAAGGTCTTCCGCTCAGTAGGCCTTAAGCTCCTCCATCGCGGCGGCTATATCGGCCACCTGGGGCAGGATCGCCTCCTCGAGCTGCGGTGCATAGCCCACGAAGGTGTCGGTGGAGGCGAGGCGCTTCACGGGCGCGTCGAGCCACTCGAACAGTTCCTCGGCGAGGCGGGCGCTGATCTCGGCGCCCCAGCCCCAGGATTTCGCATCCTCGTGCGCCACCAGGACCCGGTTCGTCTTCTTCACGGAGCGCTCGATCGATTCCATGTCCAGCGGAGTGAGCGACCGGAGGTCGAGCAGATCGGCGGAGATCGGCCGACCATCGCGCTCCAGCTGCCGCAGAGCCTTTCTCGTCCTCTCGACGAGGGCGCCGTAGGTGACGATGGTGAGCTCCGTGCCCTCCTCGATCAGCGCCGCCCTGCCGAACGGGATCATGTAGTCCGGCCCCGGATATCGGCCCTTGTTGTAAGTCTGCCGGTAGAGATGCTTGTGCTCGAGAAAGAGCACCGGGTCCTCGCACCGGATGGCCGTTCGCAGGAGGCCGTTCGCATCTTCGGCGTTCGAGGGGCAGATCACGCGCATGCCCGGCGTGTGGGTGAACAGCGATGCACCGGTCTGCGAATGGTATACGGCGCCGCCCGACAGGTAGCCGCCGTACGTGGTGCGGACGACGACCGGGCAGCTGAAGGCTCCGTTCGAGCGCCACCGCATGGTGGCGATCTCGTTGCGCAGCTGGTGGAAGGCGGGCCAGATATAGTCGAAGAACTGGATTTCGACCACCGGCTTGAGACCCCGAAGCGCCATGCCGATCGCGCGTCCCACGATATTCGCCTCGGCCAGGGGTGAGTTGAACACCCGGTCGGAGCCGAACTCCCGTTGCAGGCCGGCCGTGACCTTGAACACGCCGCCCTTCCCCTTCACCTCGTCCAGATAGTTCGCGCGCGAGACATCCGCCACGTCCTCGCCGAACACCACGATGCGCGGATCCCGCCGCATCTCGTCCCGCATGCAGGCGTTCAGGAGGTCCACGACCGTCGTCTCGGTCGCCTCCTCCTCGAAGACCGGCTCGGTCGCGAAAGCCTCCGACGTCGGGTCCACTTCCTCCGAGTAGACGTGGACGTAGACACTCTCCGCCCCGGGCTGAGCCTGCTCCGAAGCGCGCTCCGAGGCGTCGGCGATCTCGGCGTCCACCTCTTCACGGATCGTCCTCAGCATCTCTTCCGTGGCGATTCCTTCATCCACCAGGAAGGCGGCGAACGTCAGGATCGGATCCCGCTCCGCCTCGGCCTCCCGCTCCGCTTCGGGCTTGTACATCCGCTCGTCGTCGGACATGGAGTGGCTATACGGCCGGATCACGTGAGCGTGGATCAGGCCCGGGCCACGTCGCAGGCGGCAGTGCTCCACGACTTCGGCGAACGCTCCGTAACTGGCGATCGGGTCGGTGCCATCGACCTCGCGTATCATCAAGTCCGGGAAGCTCGAGACGAGCTTCGAGATGCTCCCACCTGCGGTGTTGACCTCGACCGGGACAGAGATCGCGTACCCGTTGTCCTCGACCAGGTAGATCACGGGCAGCTTGAGATTGCTCGCGGTGTTGAGCGACTCCCAGAACTCGCCCTCGGACGTCGTGCCTTCCCCGGTGGTGACGAGCACGACCTCGTCCGACTCGAAACGGACTTCCTCCTCCAGTCCGAGGGCCGCCGCCCGGACGCCGGCTTCCGCACACCCGACCGCCTGCAGGAACTGCGTGCCGGTCGGGCTGGAGACGGAGACGATGTTGTAGTCCGCGTGGCCCCAATGGGAGGGCATCTGGCGGCCGCCGCTGGCCGGATCGTCGGCGGCACCGACGCCCTGAAGGAACATCTCGTACGGCGTGACACCGAGCTGCAGGCAGAGCGCGCGATCCCGGTAGTAGCCGAAGAACCAGTCACGGCCCGGGCGCAGTGCCATGCCGGCCGCCGTGAGCACGGCTTCGTGACCGGCGCCGCTGATCTGGAAGAAGATCTTCTGCTGGCGCTTCATCAGCAGTTCGCGGTCATCGATACGCCGCGAGGTGACCATCGTCCGGTACATCGCGAGCAGGTCGGACGTCCCCAGCCCGAAATGCTCCGCCACGGCCCGGTCCGTCATTCCTTCAGATGTCGTCGCCATCCGCAGTTCATCCTCGGTCCGTTCGGGGCGAACTTCCGCCCTTTTCGCGCGAATTCGCGCCTCGTGCGAGTCGCGGAACATAATCGGTCCGCGAAGACCCGACCACTCACAGCGGGTCAAAACCGGGACGTCGCCGGGGGGCGCCGCGCTCCGTCGCTTCCCGCACC
>JARRPS010000115.1:0-6599 GCA_037382625.1 Gemmatimonadota bacterium
CGGAGCTCACGCTCCCCGCGGAAGGCATCGTCGAGGGGGGCTGCGGCGGCGGAATGAACGCGGTGGCGTTCGCTCCGCTGGTGTCTCCGTACTACGGAGTCGACGTCAATGAAGAATCGCTGATGGAATGTGTCCGACAGGTCGAGGCGGAGGCAGCCGGCCCCTGCGTTCCGGTGCTGATCGACGCTGAATCGCCCGAGGACGCGATGGCGCGAAGTGACGGTCTCTGCGATCTCTTCTTCAGCAGCTACGTGTTCGAGGTCTTTCCGACGGCCGAATACGGTCTCCGGGTCATGCGGATCGCCCACGAGCTGCTCCGACCGGGTGGTGTCGCACTGGTTCAGGTCCGATATCATTCCACGGTTCGTCCGGTCAGCCGTGGCAGCCTCGCCTACGAGAGAAACTGGCTCAGCCACACTTCCTACACGATCGATGGCTTCTGGCAGTCGTGCGAGGAAATAGGCTTCGAGCCGATGTACGTCACCCTGGTTCCGGTCCAACCGGAGCTGGACGAGTCCAGGTATGCGTACTTCGCATTGAAGCGCTGAGCGGGCGGCAGGCCCGGGGAAGGTCCGACATCTCACCGTGATGATCATCGATACCGTCCTCGCCGAACGCGAATCGCGCGGTGAGCCGATTCGGGTCGCGCTCGTCGGCGCCGGGTTCGTCGCCCGCAGGGTGGCTCTCCAGTTTCTCACGGCGGCGCAGGGCATGCGCCTCGTTGCGATCGCGAATCGCACGCCCGCGAATGCCGAGTCGGCACTTCGGTTCGCCGGACTCTCGGAGGAAGCGATCGTTCGGGCCGAACAGGCGAGTGCGATCGAGAAGTCGGCACGTGCCGGACAGATCGCGGTGACCGATGACCTGGAGGTGGTCTGTCGATCGGAGGCCGTCGACGTCGTGGTCGAGGCAACGGGCGACATCGAATTCGGCACCCGGGCGTGCTGGGAGGCGATCCGGGGCGGAAAGCACGTGGTCCTGATGGGAGCGGAGGTGGATGCCACTGTCGGCCCGTTACTCAAGCACTCCGCGGACGCGGCCGGCGTCGTGTATACCTACACCGATGGCGACGAGCCGGGCGTGGCGATGAACCTGTACCGGTTCGCGGACAGCATGGGTTATCGGCCCGTCATGATGGGTCAGCTCAAGGGGTTTCTCGACCACTACCGGAATCCCGACACGCAGCGCGAGCTGGCGGATCGTCTCGGTCAGAATCCGGCGGTGCTCGCTTGCTTCGCCGACGGATCGAAACTCGCCCTGGAAGCCACGGTGATGGGAAACGCGACCGGGTTCGTTCCCCGGGTCCGCGGCATGCACGGGTTCCGGTGTGAGCACGTGGACGAACTTCTCGACCGGTTCACGCCGGAGGACTTCGCAGCCGAGGGCTATGTGGACTATACCCTGGGGGCGGCTCCGCACACCGGGGCGTTCGTGATCTGTCACAATGACCACCCCGTGAAGCGAGAGGTGATGTCCTACCTGAAGATGGGCGCCGGGCCCCTCTACCTCTTCTATCAGCCGTATCACCTCCCGCCGTGGCAGGTGACGCATTCCGTCGCGCGGGCGGCACTCTTCCATGACCCGACGATCGCGCCGCAGGGAGCACCGGCGTGCGATACCGTTTCTTGTGCCAAGCGTGACCTGGTCCCGGGGGAGCGGCTGGACGGCATGGGAGGGTTCACCTGTTACGGGCTGGTGGAGCGCGCGGACGTATGCCTTCGGGAGAAGGCCCTCCCGATCGCGATCTCACTCGATTGCACGCTCAAGCGGGCCGTCGCGAAGGACCAACCGATTACGTACGATGATGTCGAGTTGCCCGCCGGACGGCTCGTGGACCGGCTTCGCGCCGAGCAGGTGGAGCGATTCGGATGAGCGCCGGCCCGACATTGTCCGGAAACCGATGGAGAGATCGATGAAAGTCGTCCTGTTCTGCGGCGGCCTCGGCACCCGGCTCCGGGAGCACTCCGACACGATCCCGAAGCCGCTCGTCAACATCGGATATCAGCCGATTCTATGGCACCTGATGCGGTACTACGCGCATTTCGGCCACAACGATTTCATCCTCTGCCTCGGGTACCGAGGAGACATGATCCGGCAGTTCTTTCTCGAGTACGACGAATGTCTGACCAACGACTTCGTGATGTCCGATGGCGGCAGGACCATCGAGCTGATGAACACCGACATCCAGGAATGGAGAATCACCTTCGTCGACACGGGCCTGCATTCGAACATCGGCGAACGGCTCCTTCGGGTGCGTCACCTGCTCGAGGGCGAGGAGATGTTCATGGCGAATTACGCCGACGCCCTCACGGACCTCCCGCTGGATGATCACATTCGCAGGTTCCAGGAGAGCGGCGCGGTGGGCGGCCTCCTGGCGGTCCGGACTTCCGCGAGTTTCCATTCCGTGCAGTTCGACGACGGAGGGTGGGTGACGAGCTTCGGGAAGCTCACCGACCGGGAATTCTGGTTGAATGCCGGCTACTTCAACTTCACGCCGGAGATTTTCGACTATATCGAGCCCGGGGAAGAACTGGTGGAGAATCCGTTCGAACGTCTCATCGGCGAGCGGCGACTGCAGGTCAACCGATACACGGGCTTCTGGCAGCAGATGGACACCTTCCGGGAGAAGATCCTCTACGACCGGATGGAGGCACGCGGCGACTGTCCCTGGATGCTCTGGCGGGAGTAGAGCGTGATTCGATTTCTCACGGATCCGGCCCTCGGGCGTCCCCTTCGACTCCTGTTGATCGGCGCCCACAGCGATGACATCGAGATCGGTTGCGGCGGCACCGTTCTCCAGCTTCTCCACGACCATCCGGACGCCTCGGTGAAGTGGGTGGTGCTGAGCTCGGAGGGCGATCGCGGCCGCGAGGCAGAGGCGGCCGCCCGTGTCCTCCTCACCGGAGCGAAGGAGCCCCAGGTCGCGATCGAGTCGTTTCGCGGCGCCTATTTCCCGGCCGAGTTCGATCGCATCAAGGACTACTTCGAGACCCTGAAGAGCTTCCAGCCCGATCTCGTGTTTACGCATGCCCGGGAGGAGCTGCACCAGGATCACCGTGTCGTGGGTGAGCTGACCTGGAACACCTTCCGCGACCACGCGATTCTCGAATACGAGATTCCCAAGTACGACGGCGGCCTCGGCTCGCCCTCGCTGTTCGTGCCGCTTTCCGAGCAGACCGTCGAATCGAAAGTCGAACTGTTGATGACCGCGTTCAGGTCGCAGCACGAGAAGAACTGGTTCACCCCGGAGACCTTCCGGGGGCTGATGCGCCTGCGCGGCATCGAATGCAATGCACCCAGCGGCTACGCGGAGGCGTTCTACTGCCGGAAGCTGCTCCTGGGGACCGGCGGATGAACTTCGAGGGGTCGAACCGGCTGCGCCCCCGCTACCACGAGTTGATTCCTGGCGGCGCCCACACCTACGCCAAGGGCGATGACCAGTATCCCGAGGGCATGGCACCGATCCTGGTTCGGGGTGAAGGCTGTCGGGTGTGGGACGTCGACGGCAACGAGTTCATCGAGTATGGGGCGGGCCTGCGGGCCGTCTCGCTCGGGCATGCGTGGCCTTCCGTGGTGGCGGCGGTCCGACGTCAGCTGGAGCTGGGGACGAACTACGTTCGCCCGGCCCGGATCGAGCTCGAATGCGCCGAGTCGTTCCTCGAGGTCGTTCCCGGTGCCGAGATGGTCAAGTTCTGCAAGGACGGCTCCGATGCGGTGTCCGGCGCGGTGAAACTGGCGCGTGCCCACACCGGGCGAGACATGGTAGCCGTGTGTCGCAACCACCCGTTCTTCGCCGTCGACGACTGGTTCATAGGGTCCACGGCGATGCCGGCCGGCATCCCGGGATCGACACGGTCGCTGACGGTCCAATTCGACTACAACGATCTCGACAGCCTCGAAGCGCTGTTCGACGAGAATCCCGATCGGATTGCGGCGGTCGTGCTGGAGGCGGAGAAGTACACTCCACCGGCTCCCGGATGGTTCGAGGGTATCCGGCGACTGTGCGACCGACACGGAGCCGTGTTCATCCTCGACGAGATGATCACGGGTTTCCGGTGGCACCTCGGGGGCGCCCAGGCTCGATACGGCATTTCTCCGGACCTCTCCACCTTCGGCAAAGCCATGGCGAATGGTTTTTCGGTGTCGGCGCTTGCCGGAGACCGGGACCTGATGCAGCTCGGAGGCCTGGATCACGACCGTGAGAGAGTCTTCCTGCTCTCGACCACGCACGGCGCCGAAACGCACGGACTCGCGGCGGCGATCGCGACGATGAAGGTCTATCGCGAACAGCCGGTGATCGAGACTCTGTGGACCCGGGGTGAGCGCCTCGCGACCGGGCTCCGCGGCGCCGCTGTCGACGCCGGAGTCGGGGACCACGTGCCGATTCTGGGTCCCCCCTGCTGCCTGGTATTCGGGTCACGGGATGCGGAGGGCAATCCATCTCAGCCGTTCCGGACCCTGCTGATGCAGGAGCTGATCGAGAGGGGCGTCCTCGCGACATCTCTGGTGGTGAGCTACAGCCACTCGGAATCCGACATCGACCGTACGATCGAAATCTTCGGCGAAGCGTTCGAGGTCTACGCGCGTGCACTCGAGGATGGTGTGGACCGGTACCTCAAAGGCCGATCCGTGAAGCCCGCGATCCGGCCGTACGCCTGATCGTCGCGGCCCGGACGACCGCCGGTCGGCGAAGGTCGGCTGCAACCAGGGGGAATCGAAGCGCATGTTCGATCCGGAATTCTGGAAGGACCGGAGGGTGTTCGTAACCGGGCACACCGGATTCAAGGGCAGCTGGATCTGCCTGCTTCTCCGTCATCTGGGTGCCGAAATAAGCGGGTTCGCGCTGGAGCCGCCCACCGATCCGGCGCTCTTCGATCTGGCTCACGTCGCCGACGAGGTGGAGCACCGGACCGGCGACGTCCGCGACCTGGCGGCGCTCGAGGCCGCGCTCTCAGCGGCAAAGCCCGAAGTCGTGATCCACATGGCCGCGCAGTCGCTGGTACGCTACTCGTATGCGAATCCCGTAGAGACATTCTCGACGAACGTACTCGGGACCGTGCACCTGCTGGATGCGGTACGCCGGAGTCCGTCCGTCCGCGCTGTGGTGATCGTCACTTCCGACAAGTGCTATTACAACGCGGAGTGGGTGTGGGGATACCGGGAGCAGGACCGACTGGGAGGCCATGACCCCTACAGCGGCAGCAAGGGAGCGGTCGAACTCGTCGTGACCGCCTACCGCAACTCCTTCTTCGACCCCGATCGTGAATCGGAATCCGCAGCGGTGGCCAGCGGGCGGGCGGGAAACGTCATTGGAGGAGGAGACTGGGCCGTCGACCGGCTGGTACCGGACATCATGAGCTCCCTCCTGGCCGGTCGACCCACCCTGATCCGAAACCCGCGGGCGACGCGTCCCTGGCAGCACGTGCTGGAACCGCTGAACGGATACCTGATGCTCGCGGAGAGACTGTTCGAGCACGGACACGAATTCGCTGGCGCCTGGAACTACGGGCCGCCGGCGGAAAGCGAGGCGACAGTGGGCGAAGTCGCCCACCGACTCTACGACCTCTGGGAAGCGGACTTCGACTGGGAACGCGACCCCGATCCCGGGCCGCCCGAGAGTACGTTCTTGAAGCTCGACGCCTCGAAGGCCCTGACGTACCTCGGCTGGCAGACGGTGCTCGATCGTGATACCACGCTCTCCTGGATCGTGGAGTGGTTCCGGCGTTATCGCGACGGGGAAGATGCCAGGCAGTCGTGCATGAACGACATCCGGCGGTTCATGGAGATGCGCCCGTGATCTTCACGCCCGTGCCGATCGACGGCGCCTACCTGGTCGATCTGGAGCCGATCGAGGACCACCGGGGATTTTTCGCCCGCGCGTTCTGTCAGCACGAGTTCGCGGAGGCGGGTCTGAGCTTCGAAGTCGTTCAGTCGAATCTGGCGCGGTCCACCCATGCGGGCGTCGTTCGCGGCCTCCACTATCAACGATCGCCAGCAGATGAGCGGAAGTTCGTGCGCTGTATCGCGGGATCGGTATTCGATGCGATCGTGGACATGCGTCCGGATTCACCGACTCACCTGCGGGCATGGTGGGTCGAGCTCGATTCTGAGGAGAGAAGGGCGCTGCTCATTCCGGCGGGTGTGGCGCACGGGTACCAGTGCCTGACCGATGGTGCAGAAATCCTCTACATGACGGACCATCTCTATACGCCCGAGCTCGAGACCGGCGTGCGGTTCGATGATCCGGCATTCTCGATCCCGTGGCCCCTGCCGGCCCGCGACCTGACGGAACGGGACCGGAACTGGCCGCTGCTCGCGAGCCGTTCGGAGCCCGGGTAGGAATCGCGTGAAGCGAGCTCTCTTCGTCGCGTTTCACTTCGCGCCGGAGAATGTCAGCGGCACACACCGCTCTCTGCACTTCGCGCGCTGCCTGGCCGACGAGGGTTTCGACGTCACGGTGCTGACCCGCTCGCTCTCATCCATCACGAGCCTCGACACGTCACTCGAAGATGTGTTTCCGTGGCCCGACCGAATCGTGCGTGTGGCGGCCGGCGATCCGCGACTCGACCGGGTCGTCGACTGGCTTCGGCCGCCGACGG
>JARRPS010000116.1:0-7213 GCA_037382625.1 Gemmatimonadota bacterium
GTGAGCTCGAGCGACTCGACCAGTGCAGCATCGAACCTCGCCTGGCCTATCGGCAGGTAATACGCCAGAAGGAATACCGAGAGAATGACTGCGAGTGGTTTCCACTCACGGGTCCAGTCCACGGCACCGGGTGCTGCGACACGATCCTCTCCACGCCGGGCACCGAGCCGGGGAACGATCGATCCGATGAGGGATCGGAGCCTGCCGCGTGGGCGGGGCAGTGAAGCCCCTTCCGTCGTCTGCATCGATCTATCTCCTGGGGCGCGGCAACCGCCCCCTGAAAGCTCAGCCCGCCCGAACTCGGGCGTCCGAGTATTCGAACTGGACCTCTATCCGGCGCCTGATTTCATCCCGCACGCTGCGGAACGAGTCCAACACTTCGTCCTCTGAACCCGTCACCCCTGCCGGATCCGGGAGCGCCCGATGGGCACGCTACACATCGCCAAGCCAAACGGGACAGTCTTCCTCGGCGCACAAGGCAGTCACGCAATCAACTGTGGACCAGGCCCACGGCGATGGGAAGGGACGTGGTGCCGATCTGAGTGGCTTCGTTGAGGGCGTGAATCGGTTCCGGCGATGCAAGGCGGTCCTCCGCGACCTCTGTCACCGGGCAACCTCAGCCGACCCGTCCAACATGCCTGCGTCAGTCGCGGACCCGAGCGGACTGCGGCACCTCGCCTCCCGCATTCCCCTCAGTTCGTCGCCGACACGGGGAATCTCGGTTCCCTCCAGCAGCTTCAGTAGGGTATCCAGGAGGAGCCGGTGGTCATCGTCCCGAGGTTCCGCGATCCGATAGTAGACCCACTGGTCCTCCCGCCTCGCCTCGACCCAACCGGCGGCGGCAAGGTAACGCAGGTGCCGCGAGGCGGTCGACTGCGACACATCCAGAAAGCGCTCCGCCTCACACACGCAGAGCTCGCCGTAGCTGTGCATCATGGCGAGTACCCGGAGCCGAATGCCTTCGGAGAGAGCCTTGAAAAGGTGGCTGAGATCGCTCATTGGGACGCCTCAGAAAGTAGCTTACCCGCTTACACGGGTAAGCTACTTCGGGCTGCCGCAGTCAGCAAGATCTTTCCCACGGTGGTGACCGGGCACGCGAAGGAAAGCCGCAGGCGGGCCTGGCAGCTCATGTCTCCTGTCGCTCTAAAGTCCCCACGGAATCAGGCTCCTCCCCGGCTGTGGGAGCGCGAGAGGCAACGATCCCGGTTCTGCCAGCTGGCAGATCGAGACCCGGAAACGTGTCAGTCGCAGCGACTCGACAGTGTTTCTGTCACTGTCGGCACGGCAAAGAGGAACGGCCCCGCACCAACTGCCTACAGAACCGCTTCTTCCATCAGTCGGGGCGCCGGGATTTGTCGTCCTGACGTCCGTGGGCTAAGCCCGTGGACGCACCCGGGACCTTCTGCCGTCGAGCCGCAGGCGAGACATTCGAAGAGCGCGCAGCGCTCACAACCACCCCATTCGGGTGGCGGTGCGTGCATACACCTCCACTCACGCGCAATGCGGCGATTTCACCTTCACTCAGTTGCGCTCATTCCTCCTCATTTCGCTACAGCTACGGTTACAGGTGCGCGCCGGAAGCACTGGGCGCTGTGACTGACGCTGACATCGTTCGGGGACTCCATTCCGGATCGTGCTAGGACTGGGGCAAGTACGGCATCGTCTCCACCAGAACCATCTCCGGGTCATATGTGACCAGTTCTCGAAGCGTCGGGACGTGCCCACTCCCGTAGATGACGAGGACTCTATCCCCGGGCACCGTGATGCGCTGAAGGTTGGCGAATATCTTGATGTTCCTCGTGTACCACCTCGCCACCAAGTCCGCCCCGATATAGGTGTCTCCCGCTCCGACCCGCGCGAACCGCATATAGATGCCGTGGTCCGCTGCCAGGCTGTCCGGATCATTGCGAAGGCGCAGGATCTCGCCGACCGAGTTCTGCTCCTGTTGACGATTGAATTCCTCTGCGTCGCGCGCGCGCTCCCGATCGACGAATGCCAGAAAGGAGGAGTCGTGGACTTGCGCGTACTCCAGCATGGCGTCGAATGGCAGGTCCTCTTCCAGGACATTGATGGCATGGAGACGTGCGTGCCCGAGTCTGGCCGCCAGCCGGAACCCCAGTTGCTCGGTTTCGCTTCGGGACAACTCGTGCCGACCCAGCCGGTACGCCGAGTAGAGGCTATCCATCCGCCGGGCCGCAGCAGGGACTACCTCGACCGCTATCTTGGTCGGTCGAAAGCGTTCGAGTGCGTCGATCACCCGTTCGATCTCAGCCTGTCTGGTCTGTGACAGCACGTCCGCAACGTCGACCTTCACCATGTCCCGACCGGGATTCGCAAAGTGGTACGTGCCGAGGATCAGAACCTGTGGCCGCTCACCATCAACCAGCGATTGCGCGGGTACGGGCAGAGCCGAAAGCAGGCACACAACGATCGCCAGCAGGGTGGCTTGGATACGGGCCTGCATCAGTAGTCCTCCAGGGTTCAAAGGTCTGTACCGAGGAACACCTGTACGCGCCCGCTGGTCGCACTGTTTCAAGACGGACCTCGCAAGCTGCGGGACGATGTCCAATGGCTCCCTCGCATGCAGGGCGCGCCGGGGAGGTGGAAAGATTCAGCAGGTGCAGGTGACGGCGGCCCCCTTCATAGGGCCTGCCCGGGGCCTCGCCCCAGGCTCAAGGAGCCAGTGCACCGACAAGCCCGTCGACCTTCTTTTCTGCCTTCGATCCGTCGGCATCAAGTTCGGCGTTGAATTCATCCGAGGGCGGCGGATCTCTCTGGCAGGCATTTCGATACAGTTAGAGTGACACACCCGCTATGATGGCAAGAACGGTCCTGCCGTAACACCCGACAGGAGCGTCTTTTACTTTAGTCGGGGCGCCGGGATTTGAACCCGGGACCTCCTGCCGTCGAGCCGCAGGCGAGACCCTGAGCGGGCTTTGCCTGCGAAGCACCCCATGCCGATCTGGTGCGCTGACTGGCGCTGATGGGCGCTGGTTTATGCGGGTATTCGGGTGGCGAACGTTGGTCAGCAGCAGCCCGCAGAGGTGGGCTCTGGCACTGACGCTGACACTGTTTGGCACGCCTGAGGCGCTCACTCGTGCGTCGCCGCAGACTCTATCTTCTCAACGGTCTCTAGGGCTCCGTTGATCCGGTCCCATATCACGTACGGCCTGCGGTGACTTAGTCGCTCAGCGCCTCTAGATTCCGGACGGCGACCTCCATGGTCTCCTGGAACGGCCCGTTCGGACTGAACTCGACCGTCTCCGTGCCGGCCTCGTAGATGACGTGATGGCCCGGCGGCAGGTAGTACGCATCGCCCGCCCGGAGGATTTCCTCCCGGTCGGCGTACACGATCCGGGCCTGACCCTTTAGCACGTATCCCCAGTGTGGGCACTGGCAACGGTCGTCGGGCAGGCCTACATGCAGGGGCGTCGCGTCGAATGGCTCCCGGAAGGTCTCGAAGGACACGTGGGTGTCATCCCACACGGCCTCCTGGATCCGGAGACCCGGTTCGTCGATCGTCGTTTCCATCTCGGCCCTGGAGCTTCGCATCTTGTCACCTCGTCATCTTCAGAGTCGGCGATACTATTCCTTGCCGCCGAACGGCCACGGCTCCGTCTGAAGCCACGTCCAGGTGAGGAACCGCCAGGCGCCGGCATCCTTCACCGCCGTGGCCGTCCACCGGCCCGCGAACTTCTCCGCGGTCCCGGCCTTCGTCGTCGCTTCCTCGCGGTACACGAGGTGCAGGATCGCCAGGTCTCCGACCACCTGAACGGCGAGCGGCTCGAGCTCCATCTCCACGGACGTGTGGTCCGCGGCCCACTCGGTGAACCAGTCGGTGACGGCCTCTCTGCCCTGAGGCGCCTCGTCCGGGTAGTGCCAAACGACGAAGTCCGGGTGGTAGGTGTCGAACGAGGTCGCGATTCGCGCGTAGGAATCGATCCAGTCGATCCCGTCCAGCCACGCCAGCACTTCCTGCTGCTGGGGGGACCATTCCTGCGCCGTCAGGTTCGGGGCGGCGACCGCGAAGATCGCCAGAAGCAGACATGCGCGCATAATGAAGCCTCCGTGTGCGTAAGTGAACCCGGAGAGGGGCTGCGGTCACACGTGGCTGTCGCGTCGAAGGGGGGACGGCGCGGCAGTTCTGGCGGGGGGCACCGAAATCCAGTGTCCGAGCATCGCCATCGCACTCGACGACGAGCTGGTCGGCCGAGTACTGCCACCGGATCGGGCAGTTTCAATCCCCGTCCAGCTGTTCGAAGAAGCTCAGCAGGTCCGCGTCGGCGCGATACTCCACGAGCTTGCCATCGACGAAGCGGAAGAGACACACCGCAGACAGCTCGACTTCCTTCCCCGTGGGAGGTCTTCCCTGGAACTCCCCCCTGTGCGTGCCTCGCATCGTCTCGTAGGTCGCCACCCACTCGCCCTCGGCGATGTCCAGGTGGACGGTGTGCTGGAAGTCCGGAAACGCATCGATCCACGCCTGCCAGAGGACCTTGTGCTCCTCCAGTCCGATCGGATCCGCGCTGCTGGGGAAGTACATCCTGTAGCCGGGACCGCACACTTCATCGAGGATCCCGGGTCCGTTCCTGTCCCCCTCCGCCAGGCAGCGTCGAACCGTCGCCTTGTTCCGCTCCTGAATCGTCAACTTTCACCTCCCTGGATCGCCGCAGGCTCGTTGGAGCTCCACATGTCGATCGCGAGCTTCCAGGAGCCATCGGCGACCTTCTTGTAGATCGAGATGTCCTTGCCCGTCTCCGTGACCGGAGTCCCTTCCAGCCCGGTGAAGGTGAGCTCGTATGCGTAGGAGACGTAGGCCAGGTCCCCGCCCTTGGACACGACCACCTCGTCCAGGTCGTGCCTGACCTCGAAGTCGGGCGACAGGAGCGCGTTGGCCAGTTCCCGGATCGCTTCCTTGCCGATCACCGGCGGTGCGTTCGGCGGCAGCATCCGCGCGTCATCGGCGATCTGATCGAGAAGGGCTTCGATGTCGTGCGCGTTGCCGGCAGCGACGATGGCACGATCGGCCTGTCGAACGGCGGCTTCCTCGGCCGCCAAGTTGACCTCGCCGTCCGCGCAGGCCGCGAGCGCCACGAGCGGGAGCAAAGGGATGACGAGTGCGGCTCTTCTCATCGGACACCTCCCTGCAACTGGTGCGGTGTCGCCAGGAGGGGGGTGCTGGCACGCGTGCCAAAGGGCTGACTGCGAGGGGTACAACAAGAATCTACGATGTCGGCCTCTTGGGCGCCCGCCCCCGTGCGAGAGCGACTCGCGCCGAGTAAGTTCCGGGGGTCCGGCCTCCTCCCTGCCGGACCGTTCGCGCCGGAACTTCCCCCTGCTGGCGTGGAGTGTCTTCGAAACCACATCCGCGGAGGCAGAACCATGACACAGTCAGCGACTGAGGCCCAGAACAAGGACGTCGTGAAACGCTACTGGAACGGCAAGTGGAACGAGCGCCGTCCCGAGACATTGGACGAGCTGCTGACGCCCGACGTGGTCTATCACGGTACGTCGATGAGCATGAACGGAAGGGAGGAGTACAAGCAGGTCTACGATGTCTTCCGATCCGCGCTCCACGATACACACCTCGAGATCGACGACCTGCTCGCCGAAGGGGATAAGGTCATGTCCCGCGTGTCGCTGCGGTGCGTCCACGGAGGCGAGCTCGAGGGACTCCCGCCGACCGGGAAGAAGATCGCTCTCGACGCCTTCACCGTGTTCCGACTCGTAGACGGTCGAATCGCGGAGGAATGGGAGATCATCGACGAGCTCGGAATGATGCAGCAGATCGGGATGGAGCTGACTCCTGCACTGGCCACTTCGGCGTAGCGCCGACCCTGCGATCGGGAGGATGATCATGGCGGACTTTACAGCCGAGATGCGGGCGATCCGGCGGGACTACATGCAGTACCAGGAAGCAGGCGACCCTGAAGGCTGCGTCGCATTCTGGGCGGAAGACGGCGTGCTGATGCCCCCGAACGAGCCCGCGGTCCGAGGACGCGCGGATCTGCTGGAGTGGTATCGCGCCGCGTTCGAGGCCTTCGAGTTCGACGTCCAGATCGAGTACGAGCAGGCGGTTTGCACGGGGGACTGGGTCATCGCGAGGGCACTGTACTCCGGGACGATCACTCCCAAGGCGACGGGCGAGCCGACCGAGGACCGCGGGAAGATCCTCGAAGTCCTGCGACGGCAGCCCGATGGCACTTGGAAGTGGCATGCGCACACCTGGAATAGCGACCTGCCTTAGGGGTGATCCCGGGGGAGGCGATTGTCGGCCGAACCAAGCCATTGCTACGGGTCCACTGAGGCCCCCGCACCTGCAACGAGGGAGGAACGATGAGTGCCGATCTGCGGCAGGCGATCGACGATGCTTGGGCTGCCTACCACCAAGCGACCCAGGCCGGGGACACCGCGGGCGCCTTGGCACTGTGGACACCCAACGCCCGGGTGCTCGAACCGGGCATGGACCTCAGCGGCAGGGATCTCCACGCCTTCATGGAGGACTTCTGGAAGAACGGCGGAGAGGTGTTCGAGTTCGACAGGGAGGCCCTGGAGGTGTTCGACCACGGAGCCAGGGATTCGGTGACTCCCTGAAGTGAGACAAAGGGAAGAGCTGGCTTCCTGCCGATTGCTGCGACGAAGCCCCTGTCGAACCGACAGGGGCAGGAGTGACTCTGGGGCACCCTCACGCCGCGGGCGGCGGGCGAACCGACGGAGGATCGTGGGAAGATCCTCGAGATCTTGCGGCGGCAGCCGGACGGGTCGTGGAACTGGTACGCGCACATGTGGAGCAGCGACCTCGAGCAGCACTGACCTCGAGGAGAGGAGGAACGAATGCGATTGGCTGCACTGGTAACATCCTCAATCCTGGCGACTGGCGCGATTGTTGGATGCGGAGCCCCATCGGTTGATGTTTCGGCGGAGACGGAGGCGGTTCGCGCCCGCAGCGATGCACTCGTCACGGCCGAAGCCGCTCAAGACGTCGAACAGGCGTTGGCCTACTACGCCGATGATGCCGTCGTGCAGCCAGGCGGAGTGCCGCAGGTGCAGGGCAAGAAGGCCATCGGCGACCTGTACCGCCAGTTTGGAGGATTCGAGGGCGGCCAACTGAAGGAGTTCTCCAGTACGAGAACGCACCTCCAGGTGTCGGCTGCAGGCGACCTCGCATTCGAGTACGGCGTGAATCGGATGGTCCTGGCCAGGCCAGAGGAAG
>JARRPS010000117.1:0-6558 GCA_037382625.1 Gemmatimonadota bacterium
GCCGACCCTCAGGTCAGCCGTTCATCACCATTCCTCCGTCGACGACCAGCACCTGCCCGGTCATGTACGAGGCGGCCGGTCCGGCCAGAAACCGGACCACGCCCGCCACGTCCTCGGGTCCGCCGAGCCGTCCGAGCGGAATCCGCTCGAACAGCGCCTCGCGGGCCTCCTCGGGTAGATCGGAAGTCATATCGGTCTCGATGAAGCCCGGCGCTACGACGTTCACGAGCACGCCTCGCGACGCCAGTTCCAGCGCGACGGACTTCGAAAAGCCAACCAATCCGGCCTTGGACGCCGCATAGTTGGCCTGCCCCCGGTTCCCCGTCAAGCCTACCACGCTCGAGATATTGATGATCCTCCCGGCGCGGCGTTTCATCATGCCTCGTGCCACGGCGCGGGTCGTGTTGAACGCGCCGCGCAGGTTGGTGTCCATCACGCTGTGCCAGTCCTCATCCTTGAGACGCACCAGGACGTTGTCACGGGTGATTCCCGCATTGTTCACGAGGATATCGACGGGTCCGATCTCCTTCTCCACTGCCGCTACGAGGTCGACACATGCGGCTGAATCGGATACATCGCAGGCAAAGCCTCGCGCCTCGCCGCCCAGGGTCTCGGCGACGGCGTTGGCGCGAGAGACGTCTCGAGCCACGCAGGCCACCCGGCAGCCGGCTCGAGCCAGGGACCGGGCGATGGCCTCACCGATTCCGCGGGAGGCGCCGGAGACGATCGCTACCTGTCCTTCGAGTTCAGGCATTGCAGGCCTCCACGAGTTGCCCGATCTCTTCCGGTGTTCCCGCCGAAATCGACTCGAGCTGGCGATCGATCCGTTTCAGAAGATTGCAGAGAACGCGTCCCGGACCGAGTTCCACCCAGAGGTCGGGATCCCGGGTTCCGAGAGTCTCCACCGACTCTACCCATCGCACCGGGGAAGTCAGCTGCGCGACCAGCTGACGGGAGGCATCGGCCGCCGTACGAATCGACGACGCCGTCGCATTGGCTACCACCGGAAAAACCGGATCCTGGATCGCGGTTTCATGCACGGCCTCGGCGAGCCCTTCCCGTGCGGACCTCATGAGCGGGGAGTGAAACGCACCGCTGACGTTCAGCGGCAAGACCTTCCTCGCGCCCAGTTCCGTGGCTTCGCGCATCGCTCCGTCCACCGCCGAAACATCCCCGCTGATCACGATCTGGCCCGGGGCGTTGAAATTCGCAGGCACGACTACCGAGTCGCCGGCGGACGCCCTGCGACAGGCCTCCTCCACCGACTCCGGGTCGAGCCCAATGACGGCAGCCATCGTCCCGGCACGCTCGTCCCCGGACGCGGCCATCAGTTCGCCGCGCCTGCGTACCAGCCGAAGGGCATCTTCGAGCGTGAGCGCGCCGGCGGCGAAGTAGGCGGTGAACTCCCCGAGGGAATGCCCCGCCGCACAGACGGCCCGGGAGCGAACATCTTCGGGCAGAAGCGACCAGGTGACAGCGGAATGCAGGAGGATGGCCGGCTGCGCGTTCTCGGTGCGCCGGAGATCCTCCTCCGGACCTTCCCAGCAGACGCGACTGAGCGAAAACCCGAGCGCGTCATCGGCTCGCTCGTACAACTCCTTCGCCCTCGCATCGACGGCGGCAAGGTCCTGGCCCATACCGACGAACTGCGAACCCTGTCCCGGCATCATCACGGCGAGCCGCATCAGCGAATCCCCTCTTGCGCTGGGCGGGGACCGATCAGAATTCCTCGGTCCTCACGACTTCGCGGTCTCCGTAATGGCCGCAGGTCGGGCACACACGGTGGGGGCGCCTCGGGTCGCCGCAGCGCGGGCAGCTCTGGTGAGCGGTGTTCGCCGCCACATCGTGACCGCGGCGCTTACGCTTCCGCTGTTTCGAGGTCCTTCTCTTCGGTACGGCCATGGCTCTCGTCCTCTATCATTCGTCGCCCGACCCGCCTCCGGTGCCCCTGGTGGCGTCCGGCCCGGTCGGGAACTTCTCTCTCAGTGCGTCCCACCTCGAGTCCGTCGCTTCGCGCCGGCAGTCGCAGTCGACCTCGTTGCGGTTCGATCCGCATCGCGGGCACAGACCCCGGCACGCCTCGCGGCAGAGCGGGAATTCCGGAAGAGCGAGGAGCAACTCCTCGCGCAGGGCAGGCAGCAGATCCAGTTCCGCGGCCTGCGGATCGAGGGAATACAGTCCCTCGGTCTCCTCTTCCGGCCCGATGTCCGGATCGAAACGCAGATCCAGGTCGAGCTCCACGATCGATCGAACCGGGTCCAGGCAGCGCCTGCACTCCTGTTGGACCGCCGCTGACAGCCGTCCCCGAAGTCGCACCCCACCATCCCCGGTCGCCTCGATCCGAAAGGCGACTTCGGGCTCTCCGATGAGGCCCACCTCTCCGAGGTCCCACGCGTCCCTCTCCGCTCGGAGCGGTCCCGACCACTCGACCGGGCCCGAAGCGAGTCGATCCAGCCCCAGTAAACGGTCCGGGAAGCCCATATTCATAGCCGTTTCCGCAGTTTCTGTCAAACTCGCGCGCGGAGGGATCGCCGGGCTGTCCGCCCCCTCAGACCAGATCCGTACCCGCGAAGAAGAAGGAGGTCTCTGTGGCCGCGTTCTCGTCTGAGTCGGAAGCATGGATGGCATTCCGCTCCTTGCTCTCGGCATACAGCGCCCGAACGGTTCCCTCTTCGGCTTCTCCCGGATCGGTCGCGCCGATCACCTTCCGGAGATGGGCCACTGCATTCTCCCGGCGAAGGACCATCGGCATACAGGGGCCCGAGGTCATGAATTCGACCAGCGATCCGAAGAACGGTCGCTGCCGGTGGACGGCGTAGAAGGCGCCGGCTTCGGCTTCGGTCAGCTTCTTCACCCGCGTGGCGACGATCTCGAAGCCTTCCTGCTCGAGGTGCGCGAGAATGCGTCCCGCCTTGCCGGAGCCGAGGGCATCCGGCTTGATGATCGTCAACGTCATATCGCTCATCGTCATTCGCTTTCTTTCATCGGGTGGCCGGGCGTCGCTCCTCAGAGACCGGCCTGGATCAGTCCCACGAAGTCGGCGGGAAGTTCCGCCACCGCAATCCCGCATTCGCGGAAGGCGCGCATCTTCTCCTCCGCCGTTCCCTCGGAGCCGGAAATGATGGCCCCCGCATGTCCCATCCGGCGACCCGGTGGCGCCGTACGGCCGGCGATGAAGCCGACGACCGGCTTGCTCATTCGGTCCCGCACGAACTCGGCGGCCACCTGTTCGTCGGTGCCCCCGATCTCCCCGATCATGCAGACCGCCTTCGTGTCGGAATCCGCTTCGAATGCTTCGAGACAATCCACGAAGTCCGTGCCGATGAGCGGATCACCGCCGATCCCCACGCAGGTCGTCTGTCCGATCCCGGCCCGTGTGAGCTGAAAGACGACCTCGTAAGTCAGGGTGCCGGAACGACTGACCACGCCGACCGGACCCGGAGTGACGATCTGGCCGGGGAGAATCCCGACCTTACAGACCCCCGGAGTGATCAACCCCGGACAGTTCGGACCGATCAGACGCGCGCCCCGTTCTTTCACGAAGGGCAGGACTCGCATCATGTCCTGCACCGGCACGCCTTCCGAAATACAGACGATCAACCTGATTCCAGCCTCGGCCGCTTCCAGGACGGCGTCCGCTGCGAAAGCGGCGGGAACGTAGACGACGCTCGTGTTGGCGCCCCTCTCCGTTACGGCCTCGACGACCGTGTCGAACACCGGGACGGAGTCGTCGAAGGTCTGCCCACCCTTTCCGGGCGTAACGCCCGCAACCACATCCGTCCCGTACTCCATCATCTGGCGGGTGTGGAACGACCCGTCCCTTCCCGTGATGCCCTGGACGACGAGGCGCGTGGATTCATCGATGAATATGCTCATTCCGACCTGTCTCCCTTTGCGTTCGTGGAGTCCGTGGACCTCAGCCGTTCCCGCCGTGTGCCAGGCTCACGGCTGCCTTCACCACCTCGTCCATGTCCGTCATCGCGGCGAAGCCCGCCTTCCGCAGGATCTCGACGGCCTCTTCTTCATTCGTGCCTGTCAGCCGGATGGCGATCGGTCGGTCGATATCGATCCGATTCGTCGCCTCGACGATTCCGTTCGCCACGTCGTCGCAGCGAGTGATTCCGCCGAAAATATTGAAGAGAATCGACTTCACCCTGGGGTCCGCCGTAATGATCTCCAGGGCCGTCACCACCTTGTCCGGATTCGAGGATCCGCCGATGTCGAGGAAGTTGGCCGGCTCTCCACCATAGTGCTTGACCATGTCCATCGTGGCCATCGCGAGTCCGGCGCCGTTGACCACGCAGCCGACGTCACCGTCCAGCTTGATGTAGCTGAGCCCCGCGTCGCGCGCCTTCGTTTCCGCCGCGGGCTCCGAGCTCGTGTCCCGCATCGCCTCGACCTCCGGAACGCGGAACAGGACGTTGTCGTCGATGTTCATCTTCGCGTCGATCGCTTTCACCTCGCCCTCCGGCGTGGTGATCAGCGGATTGATCTCGGCGAGGGTGGCACCGGCGGCCCGATACGCTTCGTACAGCCGGGAGATGATGGACGCCGCCTGGCGGACGAGTTTCACGTCGTCGTAGAGCGCCCAGGCCAGGCCCATCGCCTGGTGCGGGAGAAGACCGTAACGCGGATCTACTCGCAGCTTCGTGATCGCCTCCGGCTGCGAGGCCGCGACTTCCTCGATGTCCACCCCTCCCTCGGACGAGACCATGAAGACATCTGCCTGCGAGGCCCGGTCCATCACGATCCCGACATAGGCCTCGTTCGCGATCTCCTCGGCTGGCGTGACGAGCACCTTCTCGACGGTCAGTCCCTTGATCTCCATTCCGAGGATCGCGCCCGCCTTCTTCTCTGCGTCCGCCGCATCGTCGGCGAGCTTCACGCCGCCGGCCTTGCCGCGTCCACCGGCGTGAACCTGGGCTTTCACGACCACGGGGCCGCCATACTTCGAGGCGATGACCCCCGCCTCCTCCGGCGTCGTAGCCACCTCTCCCGGTGGCACAGGGATGCCGTGGGCGCGGAGTATCTCCTTCGCCTGGTATTCGTGAATGTTCATCTTCGCCTTCGTCCCGTGTGGGAAATGCTTCCCGGCGCAGTCAATCGCCGGATTCGATCGTGGTTCCTGCTTCTCCCCGGAGAGCCCTTGGACCGTCGTCGAGCGCAGCTACGATCGCCCGGTCGCCTCCGGTCTCCATAAAGTGATGGGCCGCTTCGAGCTTCGGACGCATGCTGCCGGCCCCCAGTTCATCACTCGCTAGGAGCCGTCGGGCTTCGGCCGTCGTGAGCCGCGGAATCTTTCGCGCCTGGTCCGTTCCCCAGCCCTCGTAGATCGCGTCGACGTCCGTCAGAATCAGGAGAATGCTCGCTCCGATTTCACGAGCGAGAATCGCCGCCGCGCGGTCCTTGTCGACGACCGCATCGACCCCCTCGAGACCGAGCACCGGGTCGTCGTACACCGGGATTCCGCCACCTCCGGCTGCGATCACGATGTCCCCCCGGAAGACGAGTTCCCGCACCATGTCCGACTCGACAATCTCCACCGGGACCGGGCTGGGGACACGCCGCCGGAGATTGCCGCGCGGATCCTGCTCGACCACTACGCCCTCCGCTCTGAGCGCCTCGGCCGCTTCCGGGGAAACCCGGCGGCCGATGAACTTCGAGGGGGTGCGCAACGCCGGATCGTCCGGCTCCACACGGGTCTGGGTGACGACGGTGACGACCCTCCTCTCGCTCCCGGCATTCCGAAGAGCGTTCTGCAAGGACTGCTGGATCATGTAACCGATCCACCCGGCGGTCTCGGCGACCTGAACCCCGAGCGGAAGCTGCTCCACCTGTTCGCGCGCGACCTGGTTGCGCAGCAGCTCATCCCCGACCTGCGGACCGTTGCCGTGGACGATGGCGATCCGCCAGCCCTCCCGGGCCAGGTCCACGATCGGAACGAGACTTTCCCGGGTGTGGCGAAACTGGTTGGCGACGGACGCGGACTCGCCCGACGGCGAGAGCGCGTTTCCGCCAATGGCGACGACCACGGTCCTGCGGCCCGGACTCACCGAGTCCTCAGGCCAGCGGTGGAACCGTGACGCCCTGCCCTGCCAGCCATCCGGCCACTTCATCGCGGATACGAACCAGGGCCTCTTCGGTGTCGGCCTCGAATCGACAGACGATCACGGGCTGGGTGTTGCTCGCGCGAATCAATGCCCAACCGTCGTCGAACAGAACGCGGGCCCCGTCGATGTCGATCACCTCGTACGACCGGCGGTAATGCTCCACCGTCCGTTCCACGATCTCGAATTTTTCCTCTTCCTCGCAGTCGACACGGATCTCCGGCGTCGAGGGGTACGACGGGATGGCCGCCGCGAGCTCGGAGAGGGGTTTTCCGCTTCGGGCCACCAGCTCGGCCAGTCGCGCGGCATCGTAGATCGCGTCATCGAAGCCATACCAGCGGTCGGCAAGACAGATGTGACCGCTCATCTCGCCCGCGACCGGCGATCCGCCCGCCTTCATCCGCTCCTTGATCAGAGAGTGCCCGGTGCGCCACATCACGGGTACCCCGCC
>JARRPS010000118.1:0-6512 GCA_037382625.1 Gemmatimonadota bacterium
GCTGCGAGCGTCTTGTTGTGGCTCATCACCAGCGTCGGGCGTCCGGTCGCCTGTATCACGCCGGCCATCGTCACCGTCTTGCCGCTGCCGGTCACCCCCAGCAGGGTCTGCCATCGCCGACCCTCGAGCACACCTTCGGACAGCTCGCGAATCGCGGCCGGCTGATCCCCGGTCGGATCGAAGGGCAGGCGCATCTGGAACTGGCTGTCAGTCAAGGCCGTCTGCTGCTCGGTAGAGGGTCACACGGTCCGAAGCCGGGTTGACCGGTCGCCGGATTGTCGGCAAGCTTGCTCCCTTCGCAAGGTCGTTACAAGAGCCAAATCACCCCGGAGGAACCCCGTGACGGTCCGTAAGTTCTCGCCGCGCAGTCCGAACTCGGTTCGTAGCGTGTTGCCATTCGCTCTCTCTCTGCTCATGGCGATAGCGGGTTGCACGGGATCGGAAACGGAATCGGCGGAACTCGCCGCACTGCGAACGGAACGGGCCGACCTTCGACGTCGCTTCCACGCCGTCCAAGACGGAATCCGTCGTACTCAGGCCGCGGCCCTCGATGCCCCGGGCGTCCGGGCGGCTCAGGACAGGTTCTACACGCTCCTGCGCGAGGAGATGGTTTCGAACGACCCCGCGGCCGCCGAGCTGCTGGAGCGCTCTCGCCGGATCGGTGCCGATCTGGATCGCGTGACCGGCCCCGTCGTGACCACGCCCGATCAGGCCGACGAGCGGATCGCGACCCCGTCGCAACGGAGGGCCGTGGCTGACGAGTTCGCAGCGGCGGAAAAGGAACTGCGGCCGCACATCACTCTGGCGATGCAGGAACCCAGCGTCGTCGAGGCATTCAATGAACTTCAGGACAGCCTCACTGCGACGATGACGCGAATCGATCCGAACTCGGCGGCCTCGATCGAGCGTTTGAACGAGCTTGCCGAGCAGATGCGTCAGATCGAGATCGAGATCGTGAAGCTCGAGGGAGGCGGCTGAAGCGATCAGCCAGAGCCATCCGGCTGGGCGTAGCCGTCAGCGGCCGGAGCGAAATCGGGCCGGCGATTGGCAGTGAGGGTCAGGTCACTGTCGCCGAGGCTCTCCTTTCTCTCCACCGAGAGCACCCCTTTCACCCGACGGATCTGCCGCATCACCTTCTTGAGGTGGGCCAGATTCTCTACCTCGATCACGAATTGGCCCTGCATTCCGCCCTCGACCGCTTTGATGTCGGCCGACTGGATGTTCGTCCCCGTGTCGCTGATCGATCGGGCGATGTCGGCGAAGAGGCCGTGTCGGTCCGTTCCCTCCATGAGAATCCGAACCAGAAATCGCTGTGAGCCGTCGACGTCCCAGTCGATGAGGATCCGCCTCTCGGGCAGATCGGGGAGATTGAGGATGTTCGGGCAGTCCTGGCGGTGGATGGAGATCCCGCGACCCACCGTTATGTAGCCCATGACCTCATCGCCGGGCACCGGCTGGCAGCACTGGCTGTAGCGGACCATCAGGTTGTCCATGCCCTGGATCCGGACGCCCTTCGAGCCGCTCCAGACGCGCTTCACGAGCTTGTGCAACGGGCTCGGATCGCGTTCGTGGCGACCCTCCTGCACCTCCTCGCGCAGTACGGCACGCGTGACTCGCGTGAGGCCTATATCCCCTCGTCCGACCGCCGCGTGCAGCCCATCCGCGCCTCCTTCGATCCCGAGCATGCCGGCTGCCTCGGCGAGTTCGGCGTCATCGGGCCTGACCTTTCGCTTCTTCCACTCGCGGGCGAGGATCTCACGCCCGAGGCGGGCGGCGATGTCCTGCTCCTCGTGTCGGATCCACTGTCGGATCCGGTGGCGCGCCCGCGTGGTCTGAACGAAACCCAGCCAGTCGCGGCTGGGCGTCTGGGAATCCGAGGTCAGGATCTCGACCGTGTCGCCATTGCGCAGGGCCCGAGACAGTGGCGCTATGCGGCCGTTCACTTTCGCCCCGGCGCAGCGCCGACCCACCTCCGTGTGGACTGCGAAGGCGAAGTCGATCGGCGTCGCTCCCTTGGGAAGCTGCTTCACGTCGCCGGCCGGTGTGAACACGAAAATCTCGTCCTGGAACAGGTCGATCTTCAGGAATTCGAGGAATTCGTCCGGCTCGCGCGTCTCCTGCTGCCACTCCAGCACCTGCCGGAACCAGGTGAGGGTCTCATCCACTTCGTCGCCACCTGCGCCCTCTTTGTACCGCCAGTGAGCGGCGATACCGAGCTCCGCCGTCCGATGCATCTCTTCGGTTCGGAGCTGGATCTCGTACAGACGCCCGCCGGGCCCGAAGATCGTCGTATGGAGGCTCTGATAGAGATTCGACTTCGGCGTGGCGATGTAGTCGTGAAACCGCTCGGTCAGCGGGGTCCACTTGTTGTGGATCACTCCCAGGGCGTGATAACAGTCCCGGATCGTGGGCAGCACCACGCGCACGGCCAGCACATCGTAGATCTCTTCATACGGCTTCTGCCGAAGCGCCATCTTCCGGTGTATGGACCAGAGGTGCTTCGCCCGGCCTTCCACCCGGCAGGTAAGCCCGGACGTTCTCAATTCGTCGCGGAGGGGCGAGACCATCTGTCGGATCAGGTCTTCGCGCTCGCTCCGCTTGACCGCAATGGTGTCGGCGAGCGCCCGATACTCGTCGGGTTCGAGAAACTTGAACGCCAGGTCTTCCAGCTCCCACCTCACCCGCGCCATCCCCAGCCGGTGGGCGAGGGGTGCATATATCTCCCGGGTCTCGAGGGCGATCCGGCGCTGCCTGTCCCGATCCAGGTGTTCCAGGGTGCGCATGTTGTGCAGGCGGTCGGCCAGCTTGATGATGATCACTCGGGCATCGCGAGCCATGGAGAGCAGAAGCTTCCGATAGCTTTCGACCTGCCGTTCGGCGAGCGATCGAATTTCGACCCGGGAGATCTTCGTCAAACCGTCCACGAGGGTCGCGATCTCGTCACCGAACTCCTGCCGGATCTCTTCGACCGTCGAGGTGCTGTCCTCGACCACGTCGTGCAGAAAGGAAGCGGCGATGCTGACGGTGTCCGGCTGAATTTCCGCGAGGATCGATGCGACCGCGACGCAGTGCGTGATGTATTCCTCGCCGGAGCTGCGCTTCTGGCCCTGGTGCTTCTCGGCACTGAACTGGAAGGCCAGAGCGAGCAGGTCGAGATCGAGCTTGTCCTCTACACCCCGGATCGAAGCGATGAACTCAGGCGGCAGCCCGCGCACCTCGGCTGCCGGCTCCTCAACGGCGTCTGCTTCGCCTGACTTCAGTTCGGTCGATTCCGGTGCCACGATCGCCCTTTCGCTGGCGCGTCTTCCGAAACTCCTACACCGACAGGTCCGTCACGGTTGCCTGCCTGAACGTAGGTGAGATGCAGGAGACGCGCCAAATACCTCCTCAAGGCCGACGGAGAGCCCCCCGGGTGCGCAACTGATCCGGGATCGCGGGAAGAAGCAGGCCGCGTTCGAGCAGGCTCACGAAAGCCCCGTCACCGAGTACAATGTGATCCCGCACCGGAATCCCGAGCAATCGGCCACTGTCGACCAGCTGGTGCGTTACGTCGAGATCCTCGGGCGACGGGTCCGGATCTCCGGACGGGTGATTGTGCGCGAGGATGCAGCTCGCGGCCGCGAGAGCGATCGCCGGAGCGAACACTTCGCGCGGGTGCACGAGCGAGGAGTTCAGCAGGCCGACGGTGATGCGCCGCTCGCTCAGGATCCGGTTCTGGGTATCGAGGTAGAGTGCCCAGAATTCCTCCTGCTTCCGATCGCGAAGCGTCGGTCCGAGTCGGAGAAACACGTCGCGCGGACCCCGGATCCGGGTGCTGCGGCGGGCGGGCTCGGCCGTGGCTCGACGGCCGAGCTCGAATGCGGCCACGAGGGCGCAGGCGCGGGCGGGTCCGATGCCGGGCGTGGCGGCGAGCTCGTTCGGATCGGCCGAGCCGAGACGACGGAGTGAGCCGCCGTAGCGCAGCAGCACCTCCGAGGCGAGGTCCAGCGAGGTTCGGCCGGACGTGCCCGAACCGAGGAGCAGCGCCAGCAACTCGTGGGCGGTTAAAGCGCTCGGAGCATGGGTGGACAGTCGCTCGCGTGGCCGGTCCGCGGGCGGCCATTCCCGGATCGTGGGGGTCATGGGGAAGAATGAGCCGCCTCCCTCACCGGTCTATCAAACCGCGGGTGCCCGACGAGAAAGGCGCGCGGAGGGGGACCCGTCAGTGGGCGCCCGCCCGGTTGAGCTTTACCCCGCTGCCCCGTGACACTTCTTGAATTTCTTGCCGCTCCCGCAGGGACAGGGATCGTTGCGACCCACGTTGTCGAAGTCTGCTCCGAGAGAAGTCGACTTCAAGGCACGCTTCGGCCCGAGGCCCGAGATCTCCGTCGACGGTGCCACACCGACGCCGCCGGGGGCAGAAGCTCTCACGCCACTCGACGGCATGATTCCGGTATCCATCGCCGTCGCCGCGACACCGGTAGGCGCGAGTTCCGGCGTTGCCTGGCGACGTCCGGCGGCGGGAGGTCCGCTGGCGCTCGCGGCGCTGCTTCCGATCACGTCCGACGGTCCGCTCATCGAGGTGACCTGCGGCGCCCGCAGCTGAGGGCGTGTCTCGAGCTGGGCCCGGAACAGCAGACTCGCGATGCTGCGCCGGATGTCCGCCAGGAGATCCACGAAAGCCTCGTAGGCCTCCTTCTTGTACTCCACCAGCGGGTCCTTCTGGCCATATGATCGGTAGTGGATCGAGGTGCGCAGGTGATCGAGATCGTAGAGGTGGTCCTTCCACTTTTCATCGATCACGGACAGCACGACGAAGCTCAGCACCCGCTCCCAGCTCTCCCCGAAGCTGTCCAGCTTCTGGTGGTAGGCCTCGTTCGCGAAGCCCACCACGGCCTGCTCCAGCGCTTCCGTGTCCGCCCAGGGGTAGTCCGCGGCGCCGACGTCGTCCTGATTCAGGAACGAGGCGACCAGGAAGTAGTCGAGCAGCAGCCGCTCCCGAAGCGCCTTGAGGTCCCAGTCGTCGGCATGACTGTCCGGCTCGATGATCCGGGCGATCTCCGCGCGAAGCGATCGCTCGATCATCTCCCAGGTCTCGCCCTTCAAGTCCTCACCGCCCTCGAGGGCGAACAGCCGGAGGTCGTAGATCACCTCCCGCTGCTGGTTCATCACGTCGTCGTACTCGAGCAGCCGTTTCCGGGCCTCGAAGTTCTGAAGCTCGACCCGACGCTGCGCTCGTTCGATCGACTTGGTCATCCACGGATGGGTGATGACCTCCCCCTCCTCGGCTCCGAGCTTGTCCATCACCCGCGCCACCCGGTCGGTGCCGAACAACCGCATCAGGTCGTCTTCCAGGGAGAGGAAGAACCGGCTGGAGCCCGGGTCGCCCTGTCGGCCGGCACGGCCCCGGAGCTGACGGTCGATCCGGCGGGACTCGTGGCGCTCCGTTCCGAGGATCTGCAGCCCGCAGGGCGGATCCACGTAGCATCCGAGCTCCTGCACGAGGTTCTCTTCCAGGTCCGCGGCTTCGGCCACCTGGCCGAAGGCCGGTTCGCTCGACTGGATGCCGCACACACCGCACTTCACGACCGCGGCACCGAGCTTGATGTCGGTGCCCCGCCCGGCCATGTTCGTCGCGATCGTGATCGCCCCGGGCTGACCGGCCCGGGCTACGATCTCGGCCTCGCGCTCGTGCTGCTTGGCGTTGAGGACCTCGTGCTTCAGACCTCGCCGCTTGAGCATCCGGGCGAGCGTTTCCGACACGTCCACGCTCGTGGTGCCGACGAGAATCGGCAGGCCCCTGTGGTGCAGCCGCTCGATCTCATCGAGAAGGGCGGCGTATTTTTCGCGTTTCGTCTGGTAAAGGAAGTCGTCCCCATCCATTCGGCGGATGGGCCGGTTCGTGGGAATCACCACGACCTCGAGCCCGTAGATTTCGTGAAACTCGGCCTCTTCCGTCTCCGCCGTACCGGTCATCCCGGCCAGCTTGTCGTACATGCGGAAGTAATTCTGGATCGTGATCGTGGCGAGCGTCTGGGTCTCTCCTCGTACGCTCACGCCCTCCTTCGCCTCGACGGCCTGGTGCAGTCCGTCGCTCCAGCGGCGCCCGTGCATCTTCCGGCCGGTGAACTCGTCGACGATGATCACCTCTCCGTTCTCGACCACGTACTCCACGTCCTTCTCGTACAGCGCGTGGGCCTTCACGAGCTGGTGGATGATGTGGAGCCGCTCCGACTTCTCGGCGTAATCGCGCTCGAGCTGCTGGATCCGGTCGCGCTTCTCGTCCGGGCCGAGCTTCTCGTCGTCCTCGACCTTCTTGACCGCTTCGGAGATGTCCGGGATCACGAAGGCGTCCGGATCGCCCGGGCTCAGGATGTCCTGGCCGCGGTCGCTGATCTGGATCGCGTGTCCCTTCTCGTCGGTGGTGAAGAGGAGCATCTCGTCGATCTCGGTCATGGCCTTCTCGCGCATGACCCCGGCCTCGGTCCGCTGGACCAGCTGCTTCACGCCGGTCTCGTTCAGCAGCTTCATGA
>JARRPS010000119.1:0-11245 GCA_037382625.1 Gemmatimonadota bacterium
CTGACTGTAAGAGAGCTGGAGCGCACGCGATGCATGCGAATGTCGCCCGGGCGGCCCTTACGGTGAGCCTCGCTTGCGCGAGCCTCTCAGCATGCGATGGCGTCCTCTCGGAGGGGTGCAGCCTTCGGGCCTGTGCCACAGAGTTGACTGTACTCGTGCACGGCCCGGCAGATGTCGGATACATCGTGATCGCCTCAGCACCCGGTGAGGAGGCGCGGGCGACCACCTGCAGGATTCCTGCTGCTGCCGATACATGCGCGGCCTATTTCGCTTACTTCCATCCCGCCGCGGTGACCGTCCGTGTGCTCTGGGCTCATCAGGAGTTCACGGAGCATTACACGCCGAGTTACGGGACAACGCACCCGAATGGACCCGATTGCTCGCCTACGTGCTTCGAGACAACTATCGAGGTGGATGTGCGGCAGGCCGGTCAGCCTTCAAGTACGCGCCTGGAGTTGACGCGTTGGGGAATGCTCGCCGACGGCCGGACACGGTCATGGCTCGTCCCAACCTGTCACGAACCTGTCACGTTGCGAGCGCGCGCCAGCCGGCGTGAGCCGGCGCTGAACTGACCGGATCCGGCGCCATTCGGCGCCAGCCGTCGCCAGCCGGCGTCAGCGCAGCGGCTTTGCAAGCAGGAGGTCACCGGTTCGATCCCGGTCGGCTCCACTTTCTTCCGTGTCGCACCGACGTTTTCCCGCGCTTGTGCACTTGCTACTTTGGTGGTGCGCCCCACCACGTAATGCCCCGGCCCGGATGCGACCATCGCCCGGTCCGCGAAGCACATACCACTGACAGCCGCATCCGATTACTTCGCGGACTCGTCGTCGTTTGGCTAGCCGCTTCGGCTGTCTATTTGGAGTTAGGCAGCGACATGACCGTTAACGGTTGACGTTATTAACGCAACGCGTTATTATTCTTCGTGATCAAGAGCTTCCGTGACCGCGACACCGAGCGTCTGTTCCAGCGCCGCCCCGTGCGGAAGCTGGGTTCCGACATACAGAAGGTCGCGCTCCGCAAGCTCCGTATGCTGGACGCAGCGACGGTACTCGATGACCTGCGACTGCCTCCAGGCAACCGCCTGGAGAAGCTCAAGGGAGACCGGGCCGGCCAGCACAGTGTTCGGATCAACCAGCAGTGGCGGATCTGTTTTCGCTGGCGGTCGGGAGACGCGTACGACGTCGAGATCGTCGATTACCACTAGGAGGGCCTGATGCCGGACAAGAAGCTACCGCCTGTCCACCCTGGCGAGGTGTTGCTCGAGGAGTTCCTCGAGCCGATGGAGATCAGCCAGTACCGACTGGCCAAGGACATCAGCGTGCCTCCCCGCCGGATCAACGAGATCGTGCACGGAAAGCGCAGCATCACTGCGGACACCGCCCTGCGCCTGTCCCGGTATTTCGGTACCTCCGAGAAGTTCTGGCTCAATCTCCAGACCGGATACGACCTCGAAGTGGAGCGTGACCGCCTTGGGGACCGACTCGAGGAAGAGGTCCTGCAGCGCGCTGTCTAACACGCGCCTGGAGCCGACGCGGTGAGCATTGTGGGCGAACAAGAAATGACCTGATCGCGCAGCTCAGGCGCTGACCGTTAGGTGGATTGAGATGATCTCCTTTGGCGATAACGTCCGAGTGCTCCACACCGCGGAGACCGAGGCCGCCGGAGTCGCCGGTCTCGAAGGCCAAGTCTACGGCGAGACCACTCCGTCCGTCACGAACGTTGATGTGATCGGCGAGCTCGAATCCGACTTTGCGCTAAACGTGCACTTCGAAGATCTCGATTCCAGTCTCTGGTTCGCTCCCGATTTGCTGGAGTTTGTCGACCATGCTCCCGGTACCGAGATTACGCTCGACGGCGTACCGAAGCGCTGGACGAGATCAGCCGACGGCCAGTGGATTGAAGAATCAACCTCTGCAGCGCCCAAGAAGCCCTGGTGGAAACTCTGGTGAATCCACCTAACACGCGCCTGGAGCCGACGCGGGGAAATGATGGGCAATCGAGCTGAACCAGCGCGCAGCTCAGGCGCTGACCGTTAGGGGGCCTGTGGAGAGAGTGTCGGACGCTGCTGCCGTTGCAACGGCGCACCTGAGTGCTCGCTTGGAAGAATACTTTCCGACAGGCATCGTTCCAAGGCGTGAGCGCGACTCGCTAACCTGGATGCTTCCGTGCCCGGAGGGGGCGGATTACCGATTTCAAGCAACAGTCTTTGACGAAGGTGATCCACACATTCTCGGCGCCCGTCTTCTGACGGAGCCGGATGCGTATTTCTGGTATCGGAGGTTCGAGAGCCCTGACTTCGACAACGATGACGAACGGCGGGATGCCTTTCTGGCCGGAGTCGAATCGTGCATAGCCAACTCAACACGAGTCGTCGCTAAGAGTGGGCTATTGAGTGTCAGGTTCAGCCTTCAAGTGGCCGAGGGAACTGACTGGAGCCCGTTCAGCACGGCGATTGCGCTGCGAACCACCTTTGACTTTCCGAACCTAGCGCGTGGGAGAACGATCTTTCTCTCTCCGCCATTGGTTTCAGCCCCCTGACACGCGCCTGGAGCCGACGCGGGGCCATGGTGGGGAATCAAACTAGAACAGCGCGCAGCTCAGGCGCTGACCGTTAGGCTGAACCACACACCCTAGGAGTGCAGGCAGCATGAACTGGGACGCGCTGGGTGCAATAGGGGAGATCGTAGGCGCGGTAGGCGTCATCGTGTCACTCTTGTATCTCGCTTCTCAGGTGCGAAATAACTCCCGGCAGCTTCGTCATGCCTCAGCTCAGGCGGTACTCGACAAGCTCAATGGGCTGATCGGGCAGCTCGCGTTCACCGCTGGAGCTGGTGACGTATGGACGCGGGGCCTGTCCGGCCTCGATGCGCTGAAGGACGACGAAGAGTTGGTCCGTTTTTCCTCAATGCTCCTGCAGGCCTTTTGGACCTACGAAGAAGTCCTCCACTACCGCAGGGCTGGGGTAATTGAGGACTGGGCATGGACCCATGCCAGAGCTCCGGTCGAGCACTTCATGAGAACTCCGGGTTTCCAGGAATGGTGGCAGCTGCGGAAGGACTGGTTCGGGGAGGAATTCCAGGCATTTGTGAGCGAGCGAATGCCAGAGAGCACCGGAGCGCTGGTCGAAGACTTCAAGCGACCGGCTCACGCATCCGAAGCCGCGGCTGTCGCTGCTGACTCGCCGACGTTTGACCGAGGCTCAGCCTAACGCGCGCCTGGAGCCGACGCGGTGAGGATCAGTGCGGGTAGCTCCAGACGGTCTTCACCCGTCCCAACCTGTCACGAACTTGTCACGTCGCGAGCGCGCGCCAGCTGGCGTGAGCCGGCGTTGAACTGACCGGATCCGGCGCCATTCGGCGCCAGCCGGCGTGAGCCGGCGTGAGCGCAGCGGCTTTGCAAGCGGGAGGTCACCGATGGTCCTCGCGCTTCATGCTCGGAATGTCTCGCTGCGCTCGACAGCGATCCCGGTCGGTTCTGCCGCCGGCAATTGTGTGCACACCCTGTGCGCTCGCGCTTGCTTGCAGCGGTGGACGAGACGGGCCACCTTCCTTGGGCGAGGCTCACAAGTCACACGAGAGAGTTTTTCCCCGCGCCAGCCCCCCTCCTGGCGGGTGTGTTCTCACGCCCAGGAGGTGTTCGATGTGTTACCCTCTCGCTTCCCGCCCTGCTCTCATCGCTCTGATCGTCCATCTTGCCGCCGGCTGCGCCGCCGAGACCGAATCGGCCGCGCGGTGGGACGGTTCCATCCGTGACAGTGCCGGTATCGAGATCGTCGAGAACTTCGGCGCGCCGTTGTGGAAGCCCGGCGAGGAATGGCGGCTCGTGGAGGATCTGACGATCGGGATGCGGGACGGTCCACCCGAGTACCAGTTCGGCCGGATCGGCGGATTCGAGCAGCTGTCCGACGGCCGGATCGTAGTCGCGGACAGGATGGCCTCGCAGCTGAGGTTCTTCTCGCCCGCGGGCGAGCACCTGCTTTCAATCGGGAAGCAGGGACAGGGTCCGAAGGAGTTCGGCGAAGGTATGCTCGGCATTCTCCGCGGAAACGGCGACACGTTGCTCGTCACCGACTACCGGAATCAACAGGTGCACCGTATCGCGCCCGACGGGTCGTGGCAGGCGAGCTTCAGCACCCGGCCGGACGGCGGGTGGTGGAATTCCGGCTGGGACGTCACCCCAGCGGGGACGATCGTCAGCATGTTTTCTCCCGTTCAGCGTCCGGACCAGCCGCCCGCGGACACGCTGGATGTCGTGGTGGTGCGCAACCTGGACGGCACGCTGGGGGACACGCTGGGTGTCGTGCCCACCTCGCAGTCCTTCCGGTTCGCGGACGGGGAGCCCGAGCAGCGCTTCTACGCCGGCCGACCGGACATCGATCTGCGCTGGGACGAGCAGGGACTTATCACCGGCCGCAGCGACACGTACAAGCTGACGTGGCTCAATCTGGATGGAGAGCCCGAGCGGATCGTGCACCTCTACCGGGAGCCGAACCCGTTCACGCCGGAGGAGCAGGCCACGCTGATGGCCCGGTTCGACGAGATGATTGACGGCTCGAGGCTGTCGCCAGAGCGAAAACAGCAGGTCCGCAGGTCGATCAAGTTCGAGGACAACTACCCGTACTACCGCCGCTTCATGAACGGGCCGCAGGGTACACTGTGGCTCCGCCGGGTGCTTCCGATCCGCGACATGACCCCCGAGCAGGTCGAGGCGCTCACCAATAGCATTTCCGTTCGGCCGGCGCCGGGCTTTGACATATTCGACGCACAGGGCAGGTACCTTGGGATCGTCGTGGTCCCGGAGGAGATGCCGCTCGGGCTGCTGCACGGAGATCGGATGTTCGGGATCGTGCGAGACGAGCTCGATGTGGAGTATCTGAAGATCTATCGGATTGAGGGGATGGATGGAGTCGACGATGAGGAATCTCGAAGCGGTTCATGAGTTCGCCGGAGTGCCCTGACCCCCTGAAACGAGACCAGAGGCAGAGTTAGTATTCTGTCGGTCTAGACAGGAAAGGGGGCATGAGATGGGGCAGAAGCGGTACACGCCAGAACAGATCATCGGGAAGCTCAGGCAGGCAGAGGTGCGGTCGGCAGAAGGCGCACGCGTGGCGGAGATCGTGCGTGAACTGGGCATCACGGAGCAGACGTACTACCGGTGGCGCAAGGAGTACGGGGGTCTGAAGGTCGCGCAGGCGAAGCGGCTGAAAGAGCTCGAGAAGGAGAACGCGCGGCTGAAGCGAGCGGTGGCGGACCTGACGCTGGACAAGCTGATCCTGGAGGAGGCGGCGAAGGGAAACTACTGAGCCCCGAGCGGCGGAAGCGTTGCGTGGTGCACGTGGTGAAGAAGTTCGGGGCGTCGGAGCGGAGGGCTTGCCGGGTGCTGGGCCAAGCGCGGAGCACGCAGAGGCGGCAGACGAGGAAGAGGCCCGATGAGGAGGCGCTGCGCGGGGACGTGGTGAAGCTGGCAAGCCGGTACGGAAGGTACGGCTACCGTCGGGTGACGGCGCTCTTGAGGGCCGAGGGCTGGGTGGTGAACCACAAGCGGGTGGAGCGGATCTGGCGGCAGGAGGGGCTGAAGGTCCCGAAGAGACAGCCCAGACGGGGCCGGCTGTGGCTGAACGACGGCTCCTGCGTGAGGCTCCGACCCACGCACCGGGGCCACGTGTGGTCGTACGATTTCACGGCCGCACGTACGCATGACGGCAGGCCGGTGCGGATGCTGACGGTGCTGGACGAGTACACGAGGGAGTGCCTGGCGATCGTGGTGGAGCGGAAGCTGAGGTCCGACGACGTGCTCCACACCCTGGCCGAACTGTTCGCCGAGCACGGAGCGCCCGAGCACATACGCTCGGACAACGGCCCCGAGTTCACAGCGAAGATCGTGCGTACCTGGCTGAAGCGAGTGGGCGTCCGGACCCTGTTCATCGAGCCAGGCAGCCCGTGGGAGAACGGCTACAACGAGAGCTTCAACGGCAAGCTGAAGGACGAGCTGGTGAACCGGGAGATTTTCTACTCGCTCAAGGAAGCCCAGGTTCTCGTGGAGCAGTGGCGCAGGGAGTACAATACGATCCGGCCGCACAGCTCACTGGGCTACCGGCCACCTGCTCCGCAGGCGGTCAGGCCCGCCGGATCGTGGCTCCGGCGGCCCGTCTTGCAGGGGCCGGGACTTGCTGCCGGACTAACTTAATCTGTGGTAGCACTCTTGGGGGCAGGTCATGCCAGAGCTCGCCGAACAGGTTCCAGAAGGTGGGTGCGTCCATGGCGCGCAGCTCTGGCGCTACGGATCAGGCAGCCTTGGTCAGTCGGCCTTCAGTCAGGCCACATGGAGGAGAAGATGCAGGCCAGCTCGCTGAGTGACACGGCGGGAAGCCGAGGTCTGCTGCTCGCCGGTATCCTGGCACCAGTCGTACTGACGGCGGCCATTGTAGTGGCCGGCCAGAGCGAACTCGGAGCCGTCGGAGCTTCGCATCAGAAGGCCTTCAGCTATGGCGGGCTACTCCTTTCTGGACTGCTGACAGCCTTGTTCGCTCTCGGCATGCTTTTGCAGGTGACGCCGCGCGCGTCGTTTATTGCCAGTAGCCTGCTGGTGGCCCTTGCCGGACTCGGACGTCTCGTTGCCGGAATATTCCCCTGCGACGCGGGCTGTGTCATCGAGGACATGTCGATTCCGGCGACTATCCATGCCTTCGCGGGGTTCGTTGCGCTGACGAGCGGGGCGGTCGCACCGCTGATACTGGCAGTCGGCTTGCGAAGGCACAGTCACGTTCAGCTGCTCCCACTCTCCGTCGCACTGGGAAGCGCGTCTCTGATGCTGGTCCTGATCCTCTTCGGGCCCGGGAAGGGAGTCCCCTACGTTGGCGTGATCCAGCGTCTCATTCTGATAGCTTTCTACGCATGGGTTGTCGCTGTGGCGCTCAAGATCGACACGTTGCGGCTGACGACCGGTGCCGAGATGACATCTGACACGCGCCCGGAGCCGACGCGGGAACATGGTGAATGAACAGAGAACCTCGACAGTGAGCGCCGACGCTGATCGTCGGGCGGACCAATGACCGAGTCGTGGGGGCTGCAGATGGCGATCCGCCTCGCGGTCCGAACCGGCAGAGGCTTCGCGTCCTCGCCCTGCCGTCGATTCGCGGCTCAGGCCGCATTCCTGATTGTCGTCGGTCCGTACGAGTCCGCCGGGCGTGGCCCCGAACCGGCCGTTCCGGACCGCGCGTCCCTTCGCGGACGAGGCTCTCGGGAGCAAAGGGCGAACCAGCGCGACTATGCATGGGTTCCGATCCCGGGATCCATTCCACGTGGCATCCTTGAACCGAAGTCTTGGACTCGGGGAGCACGCAGATGATCCGCAGTCTTGGCAGAATGCTGTGTCGTCACAGGCGGAATCCACTCATCCGCCGCATCAACAAGAGCATAGTGGCCTTGCACAAGGCTACCGAGAACCTGAGCTACGATGTTCGCTTGAACGGTGAGCTCTGGGTGCTGCAGCGGGTCGCATCGTCCGCCAGAATCTCGACCGTGTTTGATGTTGGGGCCAACAAGGGAGACTGGTCCAAAGTCGCCCTTCAGACATTTCCGAAGTCGGAGATCCATGCGTTCGAAGTCGGTCCAGCGACCTTCATGGAACTCGAACGAAGCGTTGGGCACGAAGAAGCCATGACGCTGAACAGCTGCGGCCTTTCCAATATGGAAGGTACCCTGGCGATGCACGTCGATCCACGGTTTCCGGTGCTGGCGACCTCGGTTCCTGGATTCTCGCAACGATTCCACGGCTACGATCCTGCGACAGCTCAACTCCCGGTTACGACGGGCGATGCCTATTGTGTGAAGAAAGGAATCGAGCACATCGGATTCCTGAAGATCGACGTCGAGGGCCACGAACCGAATGTGCTCAAGGGGTTCGAGGGCATGCTCGGCCGGGGCTCGATCGACATCATTCAATTCGAATACGGCTACATCAACATCGATACCGGTTTTCTGCTCAAGCACTTCCACGAGTACCTCGAAGCTTTTGACATGCGGGTCGGCAAGATCTTTCCCAATCACGTGGAGTTTCGAGAGTATCGTCACCTTCACGAAGATTTCTACGGCCCCAACTTTCTTGCGGTGCATTCGAACCTATCGAACGTGATACGGGAGCTTGCCGGCAGGTAGCCGACAGAATGGCCAAACAGACCCTCATGCTTCGCGGCTTGAGCATTGGCCGGTAACGGCCCAGTGACCAGTTTGAAGACCCACGGGAGGATCACGACGGCGAGATAGGATGCGATGGCGGCCGCGGTGACACCCTGGCTGGCCAGCCAGGCGGGGATGGCGATGCCCAGCAACCCGTGGGGGATCCCCTGCGCGAAGTACATCATCGCTCCCGTGAACTAGCGGACTCTGGAGCGATCGAGCAGGGTGAACCTCGTCATCGATATTTCCTTCGGCATGGCGATCAGCTCGGTGTTTGATCTCGCGCGAATCCGCTCAGGGTGACAGGTCACTACGAAGATCTGGTCCCGAAGACCAGAAGTCCGGCCAGCTCGTCCCGATTCGGGCTGACTCGGCTGCGCGAGAACGAGCCTCATCGCTCTGCCGTTGCTGGCGGATGCGGACGGCGCCTTCGGCAAGCTCCTTTTCAGCATGGCCACGGTGATGTTCTTCGAGACGCTTCCCGAAGAACTGGCGTTCCGCGGGTACATCCATCGGAATCTGAATACGAGGTTGAGCCGCTGGCTCGCCGGAATCGTGGTCGTCGCGCTGTTCGTGCTGTTGCCGGTAGTTCTCGGGACGATCGCGAGGCAGCTACCGGGGATGGAGGTGACCATCGGAGGATCGACCCATCTGACGGCCGAGTACCGGGTCACGATGACCGTATTCGGGAGCTTCGTTCAGTACTCGAGGTTCCTCAGGCGCGCCATCGAGCCGTAGCGGTGGGAGGATCTTCGAGCGCGGGCTGGAAGTCCCCGAGTCTCGATCTCGGCAGCTACGTCAGTTCGCCTTCCTGATCGCCTCGATCAGCTCTTCCTTGTTCATGTCGCTCCGCCCGTGAATGTCGAGCTCCGAGGCTCGATTCCGCAGTTGCTCTACGGTCCGTTCTTCGAGCCGCGTATGCGGATTGCCGGTGCCCGACGTGGTGTCGCTCTCCGTGCGTCCCTCCTTCTGCCGCTGTTTGTTCACGGTTCGCGACGCGATTTCTTCGGCTCTTTCTTCGCTTCTTCCGCGCTCCATTTCGCTCTGCTTCACGTGCTCATATTGACGTTCGTCTTTGTCGCTCCAGGCATCCTGCGGCATACTTTCCTCCTCTCGTGATCAACGGCGACGTTCCATGAGCGGCTGCCGACGTCATACACGGGTAGCTTCGTGTCATCGGGCTCAGTCAGACTTAACGGGAAACATTCGTCGTGTCATCTCGCTCGGTTCACGACAGCCGCGGCCTGGGATCGACAGGTTCACGCTGCCCGGCGATGCCAATATTATCTTTCCGCGATACCGTCGCCCCGCAGTCGCGACCGGGCTGCGGGAAAGACGACTCACTCTTCGGATGGGGGCCACGCATGATGTGCCCGACGACCCCTCGTATCGCTCGATGACGCTCCGATTGATCCTGAACGGGAAAGCCGCCGGAGAGCCCTCTCTGCGTGAAGCCGTCGAGGCCGAACGGACTCGGGGGAGCGATTTGGAGGTCCGGGTCACCTGGGAGCAGGGCGACGCTGCCCGCTATGCCTCCGAGGCTGTCGCGGACGGCGCCCGTATCATCATCGCCGGCGGCGGCGATGGCACGCTGAACGAGGTGGTTCAGGGAGTGCTGAGGTCGGAGGCTGCCTTCGATGGATCGATCGGCGTGATCCCTCGGGGAACGGCGAACGATTTCGCGAGCGCGATGGGCATTCCCGAAGACCCCGCCGCCGCACTGGCGGTGGCGACTCGCGGCCGTACCATGCCGATCGACGTCGGACAGGCGGGCTCTCGATTTTTCGTCAATATGGCGCTCGCGGGTCGGGGGACGGATATCGGAGCGGACACCCCGGAGGTGCTCAAGAAGGCCTTCGGCCGGCTCTCGTACCTCGTGGCAGGAATCACGCACGCGGGCGAGATCCAGGCTACCGAGGCGTCGATTCGAGCCCCGGAGTTCGATTGGACGGGAACGTGTCTTCTGATCGCGGTGGCCAACAGCCGCCAGGTAGGCGGCGTGCAGTTGTTTCCCGATGCCGACGTCGATGATGGGCTCCTGGACATCGCGATCCTCCCCGCTGAACGGACCCCGAACCGGATCAGTCTGCTGGCGGACTACGTCACGGGCGGTGAGGCGACATCACTCGAATCAGCCCTCGTGCGGCACCGGGCACCGACCCTCACGCTCACGTCTTCCGCTTCGTTCGACGTGAGCCTGGATGGCGAACCCGTCCGGGTGAGCGAGATCGAATTCAAGCTGAGGGAGCGGTGCGTGGGCTTCCGGCTGCCACCGTAAATGCTCGCCCGAGGATGACCGGCGACGCTACTCCACCCGGATCTCGTGCGCGGTCTCGTCCGGGATCTCGATGACGTCGCTCGTACGACCTTGGTCCAATGTACGGTGAAGGTCGCCCCGGTTAGGCTGGTCGGAGTTTCGCCGCCGGGTCATCGACCTTGAGATCCGGTGAGCGATCCAGCGAGTCATGAGGAGGGTATCGATGAAGAAGTCCACGTTCCGGAGTCTGTTACTCGTCGGCGTCGTTTCCATGTCCGTGGGTGCCTGCGCCTCGGCGTCCCCGAATGCCGAGTCGACGGAGGCCACCCCGAGGGTGATCGAACTGCCGGCGGCGCGCGCGAGCCGGACGCTGGCGTCCTACGAACGGCCTGCGGAGAACCAGCAGTGTTACGATCGCGAAGCGGAGCCGTATACGGCGATCGTGGACAGCCACTTCCATCCGCGGCCGTTCGGCGGGGCCGCGATCGAGCCGACCGACCTCTACGACTACTTCGAGCGGCTCGGCGTGCGGTTCGTGAACTACTTCGGGATCGGACAGGTGCTGGAGCTCGACTCCGGCTGCACCTACTACCTCGACTGTCCCGGCGTCACGGCGATGCCGAGCGTGAAGAACGACTTCGTGAACGGCATGGAGACGGTGGCTTACTCGCACGACAATCTCCACATCACGTTGTCGATGACTTTCATGGACCTGGCACACCCGGAAGAAGCGGCCGAGCGCATCCGGGAGTACGACCGGGAGTACCCGGGGATGTTCACGTGGGCGGGAGAGCTGAACGTCATCAAACAG
>JARRPS010000120.1:0-7301 GCA_037382625.1 Gemmatimonadota bacterium
GCCTTCGGTTCGGCCTCGCGAAAGCCTGGTCGAGCTACTGGGGAGTGCGTCTCGTCGTGCTGGATTTCGGCGCCCGCTTTGGCGTGCTCTTCTGAACGCTGCGCGCGCTCGGCGCAGACCGAGTCGATGGCATCGAACGGGGAGCCGACCGAGGTGTCGCCCGCGACCGCGGTGCTGCCCGCGACTGTGGCGTCGCCCGCGACTGTGGCGTGGTGCGAGGGACCGTGCGGGCACGCTCGGCCCGCGGTATCGATCTCGGCTCGACCCGGTTCCGCGCGGCCGTGCCCGGCTGCCCGGCCTTCGCCCGCGCCCTGGCTGCCCGGTCGGCCAGATCGGAAGCACGCGTGGCGTTCGGGTCGATCGGCCGAAGCGGAATCTTTACGACCTCCGTGCCAGGCGTCGTGCGCGCCCGGGAACGTCGGATCGCGTCCCGAATGCTCTCTCGCTGAGAGGCGTCGATCCGCTCCAGCAGGCGCTCGGTCGTCTCGCGAGTCGCCGGTACGGTGGCATCCGCCAGGTCGGTGATCGTGATCCGGGTCCGCCGGGGATCGACCCTGCGAAGGTCGGCCCCTCCCGTCTCCGGCCGGCTCTCGATCACCCGTGTGCCCGGTCGCTCCCGGCCGGCGGGCGACAACAGGCCCGCAGTCGTCGAGGAGGGGTCCTTCACCCGTCGCCAGTCGGAGGCGTAGTCCCGCGGCGGGCCTGGCGGCGTGAACGAGCGCCAGGAACCCGGATAGTAATCGTAGCCCCACTCGGGACCGTACGGGCGCCCCCACAGACTGCGCATGAGGTACGGATCCGGGCCGTAGCCCCAGTAGGCGGGACCGGAGCCCCACCCTGAACCCCGGAAACCCCATCCGAGGCGGCTCCCGCAACCCGTCCGAACGGATGACCACGGATTCCAGGGATTCCAGCCGAAGCCGCCGATGCGGGCCCCGTAACCGAAGCCGTAGTGGTGCGCGTAAAATCCGTACGACGGAGGCCAGGGCGTCAGCCAGTTGCGCGAATAGGCGTAATCGAAAGGATCCGCGTACCAGCCGTATTGAGATCGACCGGGCGCCGACCCGAACATGAACATGAAACTGGAGACGCCGCCGCCACAGGTCGCGTATCGGCCCGGGCCTGCGAATGGCGACCCGGAAGAGCCGCCCCCGAAGGCATTCGGGGTGCCGAACGCATCGGCACCTCCGAGCACGCTGCCGGCCGGCGAGAGCCCGAAGTGCTGGATGTCGGCGTCCGCGGTCGGGCTCGTCTGTGCCCAAGCCGGCGACGACGATACGAGCAGAACGGCCAGCACGGCCGCCAGCACGATCGGAACGCCTTTTCCACGCCTGTTGTTCATCGTCGTCTCCCTCCGGAGTCAGCAGCACTCACCCAATATACAACGATCGGGTCTCCGAAGGTTCATCAATCGGCTCCGAAACCATCCCGGATCCGCTCCAGCGCCGCCGGCCCGCCGAGGATCGTGAGCCGGTCTCCCTCCTCGAGAATCGTGCTTCCCGTGGGCACGAGCACCCCGGCTCGGCGGCTCACCAACGCCACCAGGGTCCCGTCGTGCAGAGGCGCCTCGCGCAGAGGCATCCCGATCAGCTCTCTGGTGGGACCTTCGGCGCGGATCGTGAGCGAGCAGAGCCGATCGTCGTGAACCAGCGCCTCCTTGAGGTCCTGTTCATCGCGCGCCGACAGCCATTCCTCCAGGAATCCGTCGTCGTCCACCCGCGATGCGATTCGCGCCAGCATTCGCAGGTGCTCACCCGGATTTCCTTCGGGGCTGACCAGGAAGAACACCGCCTGAATCGGCGCGGCGGCTTCGATCGCCTGCTCGGAAACCCCGCTCCCATGCATCTCGACCCCGGGGGCACAACGGGCCATCAGGAGCTGCGCCTTTTCGAGTTCCTGGAGTCTGAGATGCGGCAGCGCGGTCCCGCGAGATACCGGCGTCATCCCGATCTTCGTACCCGCGAGGAATTTCTCCTCGAGTTCCTCGGGCTTGACGCCCAGCACGCCGCCGAGGCGGGACGAGGCGCGGCTCACCAGCTCCGCGAAGGAAATCGGAGCGGCCACGTCCTCTACGGACGCGTGGGCGACCAGCTCGTCGAACGGCTCGGCCTGGCGGAGACCCCTCTCCTTCAGGATCTGGCGCAGCTCGCGGTCGAGGCCCTCGAATTTCTGCCGCCCCAGCCGAGCGAAGACATGGTAGATCGCCCCCTCCCGGACCAGGCGATGGTGGGCATAGAGGAAATACCAGAGCGTGGAGACTCCGATCACGGCCGCGGTGAACCCGAGGGCAAGCCAGCCCATCTCGAAGATCAGCCAGACGGGAATCAGGAAGCCGGCGATCTGGGTCCAGGGATAGAGAGGCGAGTTGAACCCCGGATCGTACGCCTCGATCTCACTCTCACGCATCACGATCACGGCCAGGTTGATCAGGGCGAAGAGCAGAAGCATGAACGCACTGGCCAGCTTCGCGAGTCCCTCCACGTCCAGCAGTAGAATCGCCGCGATCGTCAGCAGCGAGGTCAGGAGGACACCCCAGGTCGGAGTCCGGAATCGGCCGATGCGCGCGAAGCGGTCCGAGATCAGGCGGTCGCGCCCCATCGCGAGCAGGAACCGCGACGCGGACATGATTCCCGCGTTCGCCGTGGAAGCGAAGGCGGCGAAGGCGGCGATCACCACGAGCCAGAGCTCCATGCGGCCCGGAAGCCAGTGCATGACGACGTTTGCCGCCGAAGCGACCGGTGTCAGGTCGACGGAGAGTGAATCGGGATCCAGGACCGCGACCATCACCGCCACGCCGAGCACGTAGATCAGGGTGGCGGTGACGAGAGAGAGAATCATCCCGAGCGGCAGGTTCCGGTCCGGGTTCTGAACCTCTTCGGCAACGCTGGCGACCTTGGTCAATCCGGCGTAGGAGACGAACACCAGGCCCACGGTCGAGAGCAATCCGAAGGTTCCGTGCGGCATGAAGGGAGTGAACTTCTCCTGCCTGATATCGATCCCGGCCTCGCCGAGACTCAGGAGTCCCTCGACAACGAACAGGGCCAGGATCGCGACCAGCGCCGTCACCAGAACGCGTTGCAGACCGCTCGTCTCCTTCGCTCCGAACACGTTGAAAGCCGTGAAGAGCAGAGTGAGTCCAACGGCTACCGGCTGGATGGGCACATCGAAGAAGAGGCCCAGGTACGCCCCGAGTCCGACGAGCGCGAAGGCGGACTTCAGCACGAGGGCCAGCCAGGCGCCGAGCCCCCCGACCGTTCCGACGAGCGGGCCGAGAGCCCGGTCGAGGAAGTAGTAGGTGCCTCCGGCGCGGGGCATCGCGGTGACCAGCTCGGAGATGCTTAGCATGGCGGGCAGGACGGCGATGCCCGCCAGCAGGTAGGCGAGCACCACGGACGGGCCTGCCTGCGCGAACGCGATTCCCGGAAGCAGGAAGAAGCCGGAACTGAACATCGCACCGGTGCTGATCGCGTACACGTCGAACAGCTTCAGGTTCTTCTGGAGTTTCGAGTCGCCGGTCACGAAAGCGCTCTCTGCGCGAGTGGCTGAAAACCCGGCCTGCCCGCACGGGCTCAGGCCGGCGGCTCGGGAGTGATTACCGTCGAGGGACTTTAGGGGTCCGTGACACAGGCGGGAAGTCCCCCGACCCGCGGCGGATCACTCGTGGCGATTCTCGATCCAGGTCACGTACCACCGGTAGGCCAGCTCGCAGGTTTCGCACCGTCGGCCGAGCTCGAAGCACGGGACTCCATCGGCCTGCGACTCGGGGCACAGAACCCCCTGCGACTCCTCCGCGTGGCTGCCGATCCGCTGTGCGCGACCGCGGCTGTCGGTAGGCACCGAACTGTACGGATGATCGCTGAACGGTCGGTCGTTTTCGGGCTGCTCGATCATGCCGGCTCCCATCGTTTCTGGATGCACCCGTGCGGTGGAATTCCGCTTCATCTCGGGGCTTCCGTGACGCACAGTTCTTGCAAATCCCGTACAACGAGCGCGGCCCGGCCCGGCACCCGTCCGAGGGGGCGGAATGGGCCGCGAGTTCGCGGAAACCGGGCGCCGACGGATTCCGACTCCAGCCCGACGGCCCGTTCCTGTGCGAGCGGTTTCGGCGGGATTGGGACGTAACGTCTCACCAGGACACGACCATGCACGAGTTGAGAATACACGGACGGGGCGGCCAGGGAACCGTGATCGCTTCCAAGCTGCTCGCCGTCGCGCTTTTCCGCGAGGGACACGAAGTACAGTCGTTCCCGGCCTTCGGCGTGGAGCGAAGGGGCGCGCCCGTTACGGCCTTCCTCCGTTTCGACGATCGACCCATTCGTCTCCGCTGTGAGATTACGACGCCGGATCATCTGATCGTTCTCGATCCGACTCTCATCGACGCGGTGGACGTGACGGCCGGACTCGCGGAGGGCGGCACGATCCTGATCAACACGGACCGGGACCCGGCGAGCTACGTCGAACTGGGAGAGCGATTCGTGATCGCGACCGTGGACGCGAGCGACATCGCGGTGCGCCACGGTCTCGGCACCCGAAGTCAGCCGATCGTGAATACCGCGATCGTGGGCGCCTCCCTGACCCTGTTCGGATGGTTCGGGATGGAGGCCGTGGAGGCCGCGATCGAAGATGAAGTGCCGGTCAAGGTCGAGGAGAACGTCGAAGCAGCGCGCGAGGCGGCCGCGGCCGTCCGCGTGGCACCGACCGGAGAAATGTCTCATGTCTGATATCACGGAACCGCGGCAGTCGGGAAGGAATATCCCGCCGATCGCCGTCAGCCGCACCACGACCGAGGTCAACCCCACCGGCTCGTGGAAATACATTCGGCCGCGATACGAGGATCGCGTCGCCCCCTGCAACGCGAACTGCCCGGTGGGGATCGACATCGAGGGATACCTCTACCTGCTCGGGCAGGGCCGCACCGAGGAAGCCGCGGCTCTTCTTCTGGAGGAGAATCCGATGCCCGCCGTCACCGGCCGGGTGTGCCATCACCCCTGCGAGGACGGGTGCAATCGGGCGAACCTCGACGAGCCCGTGGCGATTCACTCCGTGGAGCGGCGCCTGGGTGACATCGCGCTGGCGAGCCCCCCGCCGGCGGCGCCGGAAACGGTCCGCGACGAGAAGGTCGCGGTGATCGGTTCCGGCCCCGCCGGTCTCGCCTGCGCCTATCACCTTGCCCGCCTCGGCTATCGGGTGACCGTCTTCGAGGCGGCGCCCGAGGCCGGCGGCATGCTGCGACTGGGCATTCCCGAGTACCGGTTGCCCCGGGCGATTCTCGATCGGCAGATCGACCGGATCGCCGCACTCGGGATCGAGATCCGGTGTTCGACCGCGGTCGGCCGGGATCTGCCCTGGTCGGAGCTCGATGAATACGACGCCGTCTTTGCGGCACCCGGGGCGCACATCGGCAAGGATGCGCGGATCGAGGGGGCCGGCAAGACGGACACGATCCGGGCCGGCCTCGAGTTTCTCAAGGAAGTGAACGCCGGAGGTCGACCGGTGCTCGGCGACCACGTCGTCGTGGTGGGAGGCGGCAATACGGCCATGGACTGTGCCCGGTCCGCGCTCCGGCTGGGCTCGGACGTGACCGTCCTCTACCGGCGGACCCCGCTCGAGATGCCCGCGATCCCGCAGGAGGTGAAGGAGGCGAAGGTCGAGGGCGTGGGATTCCGGTTCCTGGCCACTCCGACGGCCGCACTGACGAAGGACGGGAAGCTGCTCGGGATCGAGTGCCAGCAGATGGAACTCGGACCACCCGACGAGAGTGGACGCCGACGACCGGTGCCGCAGGAAGAGGGTCGATTCTCGATGATCGCCGATTGTGTCCTGACCGCGATCGGAGAAGACTGCGACCTGGCGTTTCTCCCCGAGGGGGTCGAGATCTCGGGCGGAGTCGCGGCGGTGGACGAGTTGTGCGAGAGCACCACGGCGCGGGTGTTCGTGGGCGGAGACGCCGCGGATCTCCCTCGTTCCGTGGCGGACGCGCTCGGCTCCGGCAAGCGGGCCGCGATCGGCATCGACCACTGGCTGCGAGAGCGCTCCGGAGAAGATCTCGGTCCGCCGGATCTTGCCGCTCTCAGGTTCGGCGCGGACGGAAACCTCAGCATCGCCCGCGAGCGCGGCACCGATCCCCTGCACCGCGCCGCGCCGGTCAACGAGGTCGCAGGCTGGGAGAGCATGAATCCGGCCCATTTCCAGCGCGCCCCGCGCAACGAGGACCACTTCCACGCCGCAGGCGACCTGGCTGCCTCCTTCGGCGAGGTCAACTTCGGGCTTTCCGAGCGCGAGTTCCGCGACGAGGTCGCACGCTGCATGAACTGCGGTGTCTGCAACCGCTGTGAACTGTGCCTGATCTTCTGCCCCGACACCGTCGGGACGACGGAGAGGGCTTCGAGATCGATCTGCGGTACTGCAAGGGTTGCGGGCTCTGCGCCGCGGAGTGCCCGCGCGGCGCCATGGCGATGTCCCGGGAGGAATCGTGAAGAAGGTGATGATCGGGAACCACGCCGTTTCGTGGGGCGTGCAACGTTCTCGCGTCGAAGTGATCTCCGCGTATCCGATCACGCCGCAGACGCAGATCGTCGAAGAGCTGTCGGACATGTGTGCCGATGGACGCCTGCCGGCGCGGTACATCAAGGTGGAGTCGGAGCACAGCGCGATGGCGGCGTGCATCGGCGCCTCGGCCGCCGGAGTGCGGACCTTCACGGCGACCTCGGCACAGGGGCTGGCTTTGATGCACGAGCTTCTGCACTGGGCCGCGGGAGGACGACTGCCGATCGTCATGGCCGACGTGAACCGGGCGATGGCACCGGGCTGGAACATCTGGACCGACCAGAACGACTCCCTCTCCCAACGGGACACGGGATGGATCCAGCTCTACTGCGAGACCAACCAGGAGGTCTTCGACACCACGGTGCAGGCCTTCCGCCTCGCGGAGACGGTAAACCTCCCAGTGATGATCATCCTCGACGCGTTCTTCCTCTCGCACACGTCCGAGCCGGTGGACCTGACCGACCAGGAGGTCGTCGACGAGTTCCTCCCCGAGAGGGTGGCGAAGTACAAGCTCGACCCGTCGGATCCGCACGCGTTTGGCGCCCTGGTCCGGCCGGATGCCTACATGGAGATGCGCTGGCAGCAGCAGGAGGCGATGCGCGAGACGCTGAGCTTGATGCCTGAGGTGGACGAGGCCTGGGGGAAACTCACGGGCCGGCGGTACGGGCCGATCGAGGAATATCGATCGGAAGACGCCGAGCTGGTGCTCGTCACGTCAGGCACGATCACTTCCACCGCGCGCCACGTGGTGGACG
>JARRPS010000121.1:0-6350 GCA_037382625.1 Gemmatimonadota bacterium
ACTTCCGACGCGCAGAACTCGAAGATGTCGGTGACCAGCCGCAAACTCGGCTCGACCGGATAGATATACGTGCCGCGCGCTATGAACTCCTTGAGAATGTCGTTCTGCACGGTGCCCGAGCGATCGCTCCTGGGGATTCCTCGTGCATCCGCGACCGCCACGTACATAGAAAGAAGCACGGCGGCCGTCGCATTGATCGTCATCGAGGTGCTGACCGAGCCGAGCGGAATTCGGTCGAACAGAATCTCCATGTCATCGAGGGTGTCGATCGCGACACCCACTCGACCGACCTCTCCTTCTGCACGGGGATCATCGGAATCGAGCCCCATCTGCGTCGGGAGGTCAAAGGCCACCGAGAGTCCTGTCTGCCCCTGGTCGAGCAGGTATCGGAATCGGGCGTTGGTCTCTTCCGCGGTTCCGAATCCCGCGTACTGGCGCATCGTCCAGCGACGGCCGCGGTACATATCCGGGTACACGCCCCGGGTGAAAGGAAACTCTCCAGGTGCGCCCAGATCTTCGGCCGGGTCGATGGTCACATCTCCGGGCTCGTAGCAGGCGCGGATCTCGATCCCGGAGGGCGTCGTGAACCGCGCGCGCGATTCGGTGCTTCCCATCGCCTTCGCCTCCCGTTACTCGATGACTGCGAGCAGGTCGTTGCGATCCACCGTCATGCCGGGCTCGACATGAATCTCCCGAACCGTTCCTGACGCTTCGGCACGCAGCTCGTTCTCCATCTTCATCGCTTCCATGACCACGAGACTGTCGCCCGATTCCACCCCGCGCCCCACTTCGGCTTCCACCTTCACGATCAGACCCGGCATCGGCGCCCGAACTTCGATTCGCGCCTGTGTCGGGGCCGCCGACCTCGCCAGGTCACGAATGTGACGCGCCCGCTCGTCCTCCACCCTCAGTTCGAAGGCCCGGCCCTCCAGCTCGATCAACCAGCCGTCCGGGACTCGCCTCCCGAACAGTGCCACCGATCGGTCTTCCAGCCGGAGATGCCTCCGATCGGTTCCGGGCAGACTGGAGAGTTCCGCGCGAACGACCTGGTCGTCGAGCTTCAGACCCTCTTCTCCGACCTCGACGAGATGCTCCGCTCCATCCAGCGTCACGAAGTACTTCACGCCGCCTCCGTTTCCCTGCCGCCTTCGTATCCCCCTCGTTTCATCCACACCAGTGTCTCGACGTGCGCCGTCTGGGGAAAGGCGTCGAATCCTCGTACCACTGCGGGGCGCCAGACACTCGAGAGTCGGGACAGGTCACGGCCCAGGGTCGCCGGATCACAGCTCACGTACGCCAGACCTCGCGCCGGGCGCGGAGTCAGGAGTGTGTCCACGACCGCGTCGGAGAGTCCTGCGCGCGGTGGATTCACGACAATGATCTCCGCGGTCGCAAACGAATCGGCGGCAGACTCGACCCGTGACGCGATGAACTCGACCTGAAGACCCTCGGCCGCCGCCGCCTTTCGGCCCGACTCGACGGCCTCCGGGTCCGACTCGACGGCAGTCACCGATGCACCCTCGCGTGCCCAGCGAATCGCACGGGCCCCGGCGCCCGCGTACAGATCGGCAATGCGGACGCCACGACGAGGTCCGACCCACTCGTCGAGGGTACCGTCCATCAGTCGGGATACGTCCCGGTTCACCTGAAGGAACGACTCCGGCGCCAGCTCGAACCGAGTGCCCTGCCAACGGTCCGTCAGACTAGCTGAGCCCGCCAGCACCTGCCGCGTGCCGTCATCGCGGGTCCAGACGTACGATGCGAGCGCGGTGACGGAGGACGCGACCGCATCCGGGTCTCCCGGATGACCGGGATCGCCACCCCGAACGTGTAGACCCACGTCCCCGCGCTCCGTGCAGCGAATCGTAATCTTCAGTTCCTGTCCGTCGGGGAGATGACGGGCGCCGTTGCCCCAATCGGTTCGGAGTTCACGAAGCGCCCTTCGTACCGGCTCTTCCGCGAGAGGACAGTCCGCGACATCGAGCACGGCAGCGGGATCCCGCCATTCTCGATAACCCATCCGTACCCCCTCCGGTCCTCGACGCAGTGTGAGTGTCACACGGTTCCGGTATCCGAATTCCTTGCCGGCACTCGCGATGGGCGCAAGATTCAGGGTTATCCCTCCGATCCGCTTCAGCGCTTCGCGAATGATGGTTCGCTTGGCCTCTCTCTGAGCCTCGATCTCGAGATGCTGCAACGCGCAGCCCCCACACTCGCCGTACAGAGGGCATGGCGGCTCGCGGCGCCCGGGCCCGGGCTGCTGAATCTCGACCAGCTCGGCCCGTGCCCAGCGCTTCCGCGCATCGACGATCCGTACCCGTACCCTGTCGCCGGGCGCCGTTCCGGGCACGAACACGACCCGTCCCGTCGTATCCCGGCCGACGCCATCCCCCCCGGTGGCGATGGAGTCGATCTCGAGAACCGTAACGGCCCTCCCTTCGAGTGCGGAACCCGGCTCGATCGGATTCACCTCGGATCGAACGCCCGTTGCCACTCCGAGCGACCCTCGGCCGAGATGTCCCGCAGGGATTCCGCCGCGATACTGAGGGATACGGTACCCCTCTCCCGGCGCTCCTCCTCCAGGAGGACTGCCGCGATCACGGCCGCCCGTTCCTGCCAGCTCGCGGCCCCGTCCACGAGCAATCCCGGGTGCTCCTCGATGTAGCGAATCGAGAGTGCCCCGGCCCGGAAATCGGGTTCCTCCATCACAGCGAGATGGAAGGGCTGCGTGGTCCGGATCCCCTCGATCTGCAGTTCACGCAGTGCTCGTCTCATCCGCGTGATTGCTTCGCCACGGGTCGGTGCGTGAACGATCAGCTTCGCCAGGAGGGGGTCATAGTGCAGTCCGACTTCGAATCCTCGCGCGATCCCGCCGTCCCACCGGACACCCGGCCCCGTGGGAACGTAGAGAGACTCGATCCGTCCGGTCGAAGGAAAGAACCCCGCAAACGGATCCTCGCCGCTGATCCGGCACTCGATCGCGTGCCCGATGGGCCATTCCGGGTCGGGGTCGACTTCCAGCGGCGCACCGGAAGCGATCTGGATCTGCCAGCTCACGAGATCGACGCCGGTCACCAGTTCGGTAACCGGGTGTTCCACCTGGATGCGAGTGTTCATCTCGAGAAAGAAGAACTCTCCATCTTCGAACAGGAACTCGACGGTGCCGGCGCCGACGTAGTCGACGGCCTTCGCAGCTGCCACCGCGACCTGCCCCATCCTCTCTCGAAGGCCTGCGTCGATGACCGACGAGGGCGCTTCCTCGATCAGCTTCTGATGCCTCCTCTGGATCGAGCACTCCCGTTCCCCCAGGTGTATGGTGCGACCGCGGCTGTCTGCCAGGACCTGGATTTCGATATGACGGGGTCGCGCGAGGAATCGTTCGAAATACACCCGCGGATCACCGAAGGCCTGTCCGGCTTCCCGGGTCGCGGCCTCGAAGGCACGCGCCAGCTCGGCGGCTTCTGCGACTACGCGCATCCCCTTGCCCCCTCCGCCCGCGGCCGCCTTCAGCAGCACCGGAAAGCCTATGCGGGCAGCTTCCTCCTCCGCCTGCTCGGCGGTGTCGATCGGACCTTCGCTCCCGGGGACCACGGGGACACCGGCCGAGAGCATCCGCCGGCGAGCCTCCGTTTTATCTCCCATGGCCACAATGGCGGCCGCAGACGGGCCGATGAAGGTCAGACCCTCCTGTTCCACGCGCCGCGCGAACTCCGGATTCTCAGCCAGAAATCCATACCCGGGGTGTATGGCCTCCGCGTTCGAGCGCCGGGCCGCATCCAGCAGGCGATCGATGTTCAGATAGCTCTCTCCAGCCGGCGCCGGACCGATCGGAATGGCCTCTTCGGCGGTGAGCACGTGCGGAGAAAACTCATCGGGATCGGAATACACGGCCACCGCCGAAATCCCTAAGTCGTGACATGATCTGATGATACGAAGTGCGATCTCACCTCGATTCGCGACCAGCACTTTCTTGAACATTCTCCCTCCGGATCCCCGTCACGCTCGGCGAGACGGCCGCATGGCCACCAGAGCGAACCTGCCGATCGAGTCCAGGGTCTCTTCCCGAAGGCTCCAGGCGGAGTACCCCGACCGCCGGAGCGCACTCCGGGCCGCCCTCCAGATCCGCGCCTTGTGGATGTCATCGCAGACGATCGCTCCGCCCGGCGCCACGAGATCGAAGGCAGGCGCCATCTGCTTCGCCCGCTCTCGCACGCTTCCGGAATCGTGGACCACGAGTTCGAAGCGATCCGTGCCATGTCGCTCGAGAAAATCTTCCCGGAGCAGAAAGTTCCGATCGCCGGTTCCGGCTCTGCTCGAGGATTCACGAGACCTCGCCAGCCAATCCCCGTCGTCGTCGACAGAGGTCACCGTGCTGCCGGGACTGCAGCGATCTCGCCACGCCCTCAACGTCCACGAGGTGATCCCGGAGCCGAGATCTACAAGCCGATCGGGCTGTTGCGCTTCGCACCACTGGACCAGCAGACGGCACAACTCGGATGACGCCGCCATGATCGCGTCAGTTCCGGTCACACCGATATAGTCCCGCAGCCGTTCCGGTATCTCCTCGATGATCTCGCTTGCCGCAGAGCCTGACGCCTTCGGTGCGGCGTCGAGTCCGGGAACATCTCGAGACAGACGCAATCGATCACGGCGACCTCGACTCGCCTGCGCCTTCACCTTGAGTCGATCCGGCAGCCAGTGATATCCCGGCATCAGAAGAAGGTCAGGCGACGGAAGATCAAAGGGGTATATTCCCGTGTTTCCGCGGCGGATTCCGATCTCGCTTCTCCTCGAGCATCTCGAGGCCCGAGATCAGTCGTGACCGTGTCTCGCGGGGATCGATGACATCGTCAAGGAAACCCCGGCGTGCAGCCAGATAGGGATGGGCGAAGGTCTCCCTGAACTCCGCCTCCAGTTCGGATGCGCGCGCTTGCGGATCCGCGGCCTCGGCGATCTCGCGCCGGTAGAGGATCTCCACCGCTCCCTTCGGACCCATGACCGCGATTTCCGCCGTGGGCCAGGCCAGGTTCAGATCCCCGCGGATGTGCTTTGAAGACATGACGTCGTAAGCGCCACCGTAGGCCTTTCGAGTGATCACCGTCAGCTTCGGAACGGTAGCCTCGCAGTACGCGAAGAGGAGTTTCGCGCCGTGGACGATGATTCCTCCGTGTTCCTGGGCCACACCGGGCAGAAATCCGGGCACGTCTTCGAACGTGACGAGCGGGATATTGAACGCGTCGCAGAAGCGAACGAAACGCGCGCCCTTCCGGCTCGCGTCGATGTCCAGAACCCCGGCCAGAACCGCGGGCTGATTCGCGATCAATCCCACGGGACGACCACCGAGGCGCGCGAATCCTGTCAGGAGGTTTCCGGCCCAGCCGGCGTGGACCTCCAGAAAAGCACCATCGTCGACGACCCGGCGAATGACGTCGTGCATGTCATAGGGCTGGGTCGGAAGGTCCGGGATGACCTCGAGCAGCTCTTCATCCGCCCGATCGGCCGGATCTTCGGTCGACTTCCGCGGCGGCGGCTCGGCGTTATTCGACGGAAGATAGGATAGGAGCTCACGGATGGACTGGAGGCAGTCGATCTCGGTCGTCCGGGAGAAATGGGCGACCCCCGAGGTCGTGGCGTGCACTCTGGCTCCGCCCAGATCCTCGAAGCTGACTTCCTCGTGCGTCACCGTTTTCACGACATTGGGTCCGGTCACGAACATGTGACTGACCCCCTGAACCATGAAAATGAAATCGGTGATTGCGGGCGAGTAGACCGCACCACCTGCGCATGGGCCCAAAATCGCACTCAGTTGCGGCACGACGCCGGAAGCCATCGTATTCCGCCAGAAGAGCTCGGCGTAGCCGCCAAGCGAGGCGACGCCTTCCTGGATTCGGGCTCCGCCCGAGTCGTTGAGCCCGATGACCGGGCCTCCGTTCCGTATCGCGAGATCCACCACCTTGCAGATCTTCTCGGCGTGCGCCTCGGAGAGCGAACCACCGAAGACGGTGAAGTCCTGGCTGAACACGTAGACCGTACGGCCGTCGACCTTTCCGTATCCCGTCACGACCCCGTCGCCCGGAATTCGCTGGCGATCGAGCCCGAAATCCGACGATCGGTGCTCGACGAAACGATCCAGCTCCACGAAGCTTCCCGGGTCGAGCAGCACGTCGAGTCGCTCCCGGGCGCCGAGCTTGCCCCGGTCGTGCTGACGCAGCAGCCGCTCGGGCCCTCCCCCTTCGAGCGTCCTCTCTCGCAGTTCCTGCAGGTGTTTCAACTTCCCGCGCGTGCTCACTGCTGGCCTCTCTGGCGGGCTGCCTTCCTCTCGGCCTCTTCCTCCTCAAACTCCTTCATCA
>JARRPS010000122.1:0-6799 GCA_037382625.1 Gemmatimonadota bacterium
GATCGCGCTGCGCGCCGCCGAGGTCGACCTCATCCGGCGCCGCTTCGACTACCAGATCGGGCTCGCACGCCTCGAGGCCATCCTCGGCGCCGACCTGCGGAACTGACACGGGGGGCGCCGCCCCGGCCGATGGCACCCGGACCCGACCGGGGGGATGGCCGAAAAGCCACCCCCCCGGTCGTCGATCAGAAGCTCCAGCCGATGTTGGCGTAGAACACCCGTCCCGGCTCGGGAACCGGGCTTCCGGTGAACGGATCTCTCTGATTCAGATGATTCACGTAGAAGGCATCCGCCACGTTCTGCACGCCGAATCGCAATAGAAACCTCTCGGTGAAGCGCCAGCCGAATCGCAGATCTCCCGTCAGGTAACCCTCCGTCGGGATCTCCCCTCGCGCCGTCGCGACGCGATTCTGGTCCGCGGCCACCGTGAGCAGGCCGTCTGCGTGGAACCGGCCCGCCGGCTTCTGCCATCGAGCACCGATTCGGCCTGTCCACGGAGTGATTCCGAGCGCGGGCTCTCCGACGGAGCGATCTTCGCCCCACAGGTAGTCGGTCTCCAGGCGCAGGGTCCAGGCCGGGTGCATTCCGATCGAGGCCGACGCCTCGAAACCCCGGAAGTCGGCCGAGCCGTTCACGTACCGAAAATCTGCGACTTCGAGGCCGGAAACCGATCGGCCCAGCGCTCCATGGCATCGGCGGTACGCACGACCGATCCGCCGCCTGCGGTCAGCGTCCAGTGGGGACCGAGCACGAATCGCGCCGAGAGAGCGGCGCTCAGGTTCGTCTCGCCGGCCTGTGTTACCGGAGAGACGTTCTGCACGAACCACTCGCTGACGCTGTCGGGGTTGGCACGGGCATCCACGAGATCGAGTCGCACGGTTCCGGAGAGGGTCGCCCGGCTACCGACCTCCCGGTCGCCGCGCAGGAAGAACCCCCCGGCGGCGATCCGGACATCGGGCCACGGAAGATCGTCCAGCATCAGCATGCCCGTCATCTGGTTGGCGATCGTCCGGTGCGCCCAGCGACTGGCGACGTAAGCGTCGCCTCCCAGCTCCAGCTCCCATCCACCCGGGGCGAGCAGGGCGGCCGCCCGGGCCCCAGCGACCCCCGTGTTCGTAACTCCGTCGACGGCGGACATCGCCGCGGTAGGCTTCTCGCGATTCGTCATCTCGTGATCGACGGAGTTCCCGTACGCGAGCAGGTCGATACCGCTGAAGGTCGAGCCCGGTTCATTCCGCCATTTCCAGGCACCCGACGCGCTCCAGCTGTCGAACAGTTCGGCGTTCAGCATGCGACCGGGGTAGTCGGTCGGCCCCTGGTGCCTCCAGCCCCCGGAGACCAGCAGCCGGGAGCGGGGAGAGAAGTCCCAGCCGAGCTTTCCTCTCACCTCTCCCGCGTCGAAGTCGGCGGGCACCAGATCCCCGTTGCCATCCCGGTAGTCTTCCCCCTGCCGATAGGCTCCGAATCCCCAGTACGACAGAGATCCCGATCGCCCGGCCATGCTTCCGGATCCCGCGGCGCCCTTCACGTTGGAGTCGTATCCGGCCGTCACGGAGCCGTGCGCGACGCCCGGTTGCTCCGGGGGCAACGCCTCCGACTCGATGCGGATCGCCGCCATCGTTCCGGCACCCCAGCTGAGGGCGTACGGGCCGTTGACGATCTCGATCCTCCGGATCGCCAGCGGATCGAGGTGCGTCAGCGGCGAGTCCATGCGCCCGGGTCCGGCCGGAAACCTGCGTTCCCCGTCCACGAACGAAGCCACCTGCGTCTCCCGAAGTCCGCGAACGACCGGATCCAGTCCGATGGGTCCTCGCCGCACCGCATCGACGCCCGGCAGTCTTCGGAGCAGCTCTGCCGGATCCCGGGGGTTCGCTTCGCGTACCGCTTCGGTTTCGAGAATCGCGCCGGCTGCGAGGTCCGGCTGCAGCACGGAAACCTGGATTCCCGGCAAATCGACCGGCCCGACCGGAATCTCGATCAGGACCGAAGTCGTGGAGCCCGCCTCGAGTTCCAGCGTGGTCTCTTCACGGGTGTACCCGATGGCGATCGTCCGGAGAACGACCTCCCCGGCCGGAGCCCCGTCGAACCGGAAGTAGCCTTCCCGGTCGGTGGTAGTGCGGCTGCCGGAGACGGGAATCTCGATGGTGGCGCCGGGAATCGGATCACCGGTCGTTGCGGCTACTACGCGTCCGGTGATCCTGCCCGCATTCTGGGCCTCGGCCCGGGCGGGAAGGGCCGGAATCAAGACCGTGACGAGACAACCGGCGAACACGAGCGATGTGAGGCGCCCGGTCGGCACCCTTGAACGTTGGAACACACGCATCTCCACTCTTCAGCGCGCGGAACATGGAGCCGGCAGGAGTCCCGTCGGCTCACGGCTCACCCATGACATCTCTCCCGGGGCGGGAGATCAGATGCGAGGCGGCGCGTTCGGAAGAGGGTAGAGCCAGGCCTGACGCAGATTTTCGAGCCGGGTGACCGGAGCGAACCCGTCGGTCGCCCGAAGATCGGGCAGATCGCCGATGTAGGAGTCGTTCAGCGGCGAGGGCGGGCCTGCCAGGAGTGTGCAGCTTCCGATACAGTCGCACCTGGTCTCGCCATGATCGGGTCGGTCCGGCTGGCCCGGAAGGTCGGAGTGGTCGGCGTGCTGGTGAGGAGCTCCCGGATTCGGGGACGAGCCCGGCCCGGACGGAGGCGCGGTGCGGTGCGATGCGTGACCTTCGATACCGCTGTGCGCACACGGGAGAAGCCCGGCGCCTGCCACCCCGGTGCCCGATATCAGTGACAACGTCGCCGAGACGACGAGTGCCGCCGAGGTACGCCTACTGCGGCGAATCAGCATACTGGATCGAATCTTCACGATCGCGAAGATTGCGCCCGCGGGCACCGGAGATCAAGCCGGATGCTAAGATTCGCCCCGTTCGAGGGTCTTGCCCCAGGCAGCGAGCTCGGAGCGCTCTTGTTCGCTGACCGTCGGGTAGGCCAGTCCGAGGCTCTCCAGCGAGCGGTCGATGATGTCCGCCACGGCCGCGCGCATGTAGGGCTTGTGGTCGGCCGGAATCGCATACCAGGGCGCCCAGCTGCGCGAGGTGGAATTGAGCGCCTCCTCGTACGCGTTCATGTACTCGTCCCAGTGGCCACGTTCGGCCACGTCCGCCGCTTGGAACTTCCAGTTCTTCTCGGGCTCCTTGATGCGTGCCAGGAAACGCTCCTTCTGCTCGTCCCGGGAGACGTTGAGCCAGAACTTCAGGACGACCATTCCGTTCCGGGCCAGGTGCAGCTCGTGATCGGCGATCGACTCGAGACGCTCGTCCCAGATCGTGCCGTTCGTCGGCTGGAAGGGGAGACGCTGCGCGGCGAGAATCTCCGGATGGACCCTGACGACCAGCACCTCTTCATAGTAGCTGCGGTTGAAGATCCCGATTCGGCCCCGTTCGGGAAGCCGGATGGACGTGCGCCAGAGGAAGTCGTGGTCGAGCTCGTTCTCCGAAGGCTTCTTGAAGGAGTGCACCTGGCAGCCGGCCGGGTTGATGCCCGACATGACCGCCTTGATCGTTCCGTCCTTCCCAGCCGCGTCCATCGCCTGGAAAACGAGCAGAACGGACCACTCATTCTGGGCGTACAGCATGTCCTGTAGGGACCGCATCCGCTTGATCCGTTTCCGCAACGCCTTCTCGGCCTTCTTCTTGTCCGGTTCCTGAGTCGGACGCGTGAGCGAGGTCGCGACCCGGAAAGAGCCGTCGAACGGAACGAGATACGGGCTCTCCACGGCTTCGAACAATTCGGCCTCCAAAGCAGGGGTACGGACGGGCGCAGGCGCCGGCGATCGATTCTCCGGTCACGGTCAGGTGTGCGCCGGGGCGCGTCAGACGGCCAACCGGATTCGGGGCTGCGCCCCGATCAGAGCACGGGTTTCAAAGCCTCCTCCAGGGTCGGGGATCCGATCTCCTGAAGCTCATAGCGCACCCGGACCGACGGTTTGTCGAAGTCGATCAACCGGGTGAGATCGATCGGGGTTCCTATCACCACGACGTCCACGTCGGAGGCGCGGATCGTCTCCGCCAGCTCCTCCACCTGCTTCTCACCGTAGCCCATCGCAGGCAGGATGTCGCCCGTCGTCGGGTACTTGGCGTAGGTGTCGGCGATCGAGCCGACGGCGAAGGGTCTTGGATCGACGATTTCCGCGGCGCCGTAACGGCGAGCCGCCACCCAGCCCGCGCCGTAGGCCATCTCGCCGTGGGTCAGCGTGGGGCCGTCTTCCACGACCAGAACCCTCTTTCCGCGGATCGCGTCGCCGTCTTCCACGAACAACGGGCTCGCGCCCTCGATCACCAGGGCGTCGGGGTTCAGTTCCGCCGCGATGCGTCTGGCGATCTCGACGCCTTCCAGCGAGGCGGTGTCCACCTTGTTGATCAGGATCGCATCGGCCATTCGGACATTGGTCTCGCCCGGGTGATAGCGAAGCGCATGATCCGGCCGATGGGGGTCCACGACCGTGATCAGGACATCGGGCTCGTAGAAGGAAATGTCGTTGTTTCCACCGTCCCAGATCACGACGTCCGCTTCCTGCTCGGCCTGGCGGAGAATCGCCTCGTAGTCGACTCCGGCGTACACGATTCGACCGGCGTCGATGTGCGGCTCGTACTCCTCGCGCTCCTCGATTGTCACTTCGTGCTTCGCCAGGTCGTCATAGGTCTCGAAGCGCTGCACCGCCTGCTTCGCCAGGTCCCCGTAGGGCATGGGGTGTCGGATGACGACGACTTTCTTGCCGGCCGCCGTGAGCAGCTCGGCCACCCGCCGGCTGGTCTGGCTCTTTCCGGCCCCCGTCCGTGCGGCGCACACGGCAACGACCGGCTTCGTGGACGACACCATGGTCTGTCTCGCGCCGAGGAGCATGTAGGAGGCTCCGGCCGCCATCGCCCGGGACCCGAGGTGCATCACGTGCTGATGCGTGACGTCGCTGTAGGCGAAGACGACCACGTCCACGCCGTGCTCTGCGATCAGCGCTTCCATCTCGCTCTCGGCGTGGATCGGGATGCCGTCCGGATAGCCCTCTCCCGCGAGCACGGCGGGATAACGCCGCCCCTCGATGTCGGGGATCTGCGTCGCCGTAAAGGCCACGACCTCGTAGTCGTCGTTGCCCCGAAAAAACGTGTTGAAATTGTGAAAATCACGTCCGGCCGCGCCGAGGATGAGAACGCGCTGGGTCATCGGACCTCCATGCAGTCAGGATCCGCTGGATGACGGATCCCTGCGGCGGTGCCGCGCGTCAGGCGAGATCCGTCCTCTCGAAGTTGTTCAAATCCGCCCGCCGGAGCTTGCCTCCAAGGCCGCGAGCGAGGTTGCGATACAGTACCACTCCAATGCCGGGCCGCAAGCGCACCAGAGATTGTAGATCCTGCCGGGTCAGCACCCCCGCCTCCACGTCACCGACCGCGATCGCGGAGGCCGAATGGTCTCCACCCATCAGGATCGCCACCTCTCCCAGACACTCGCCCGCGTCTACAGATCCGATCGGTCGGTCTTGACCCGAGATCCGGATCTCGACCTCGCCCGTGAGCAGCAGGTGCATCTCCTCGCATCGGTCTCCCTGTGCGAAGATCTCGGTTCCGGAGGAGAAGGTGACATAACGAAATGCGGCCGCGAGTCGTTCCAGTTGCTCCTCTTCCAGCCCCTGGAACAGACCGGCGCGGTCGACCAGCTTTCCCAGCCGCGGCATCACTTCGCGTCGTTTGAAGGCGGCGAGAACCATGCTCGCCATCTCGCTGGTGGGCGGGATGAGCATCACCGGACCCACGTCCACCGGGATCAAGAGCCGGGCGAACTTGACGAGATCGAGCCGCTCCACATCGTGAAAGGCGAGAGCCGGTGCGTACGCGACGGGTACCCAGCCTTGCTGCAGCACAGTCCTCTGCATTCGCGGTGCGTGGGCGCTGACGTCGATCTCCATGTAGGCGATCTCCCATTCGTCCCTGCAGCGCCGCTCAAGCTCAGTGAGAAGAAGCCGGATCACATCGTCACGCAGCGAGATCAGCTCGAATACCCGGACCACCCGGTCGACATGCTCCAGGGTGAAGCCGATAGCGCCGACGATGTGTCCCTCCTCCCTCGCGACCAGGTACTTCGAGTGGTGGGTGATCAGTTTGAAGTAGCCGTACTGGAGTCGCATCGGTCCGAAGACCTCTCGGTTCCGAACCCGTCCGCGCTCGATCCGCATCAGCCGCGAGTAACCCTCGGTGGTCAGTTCGCTGACCGAGAAACCGTGCCCGTGCGGATAGGCGCTCGACTCGTCGTCCACGATCACATCGGGATCGAGGCCGCAATTCTCGAGTGCGGTGCAGGCGAGCTGGTAAACCTCGGGCACGATGCGCGGGTTGTTCCGGCGCAGCTCCAGAGCGCGACCGAAAAGGCGCACGAGGAGGCCCATGCTCTCGCGTGTTGTGCCGAAGACGAATTTCTGGGGAAGGAAACCGACGGGCGCGAAACCCTGTTTCTGCGCGATGGCCTGGGTGAACGGGTGCGTAACCCGGGCTTCGACCACGCCCACGTGCAGCCGGTCGCTGACCGATTCGAGGCGTCGGCTCAGCAGCCGCGTGCCGATGCCGCGTCTCCGGTACTCGGGATGTACGGCCAGGCGACCGAATTCGCCCACCAGGTCCGTATACGCACCCACCTCCAGAATTACGGATGCCGTGCCGACGACGCGGCCGGTGTCCGTGTCCTCGGCGACCAGCATCAGCGTATCGTCGCTGTAGACCAGCTTCTTGATCTCGTACTCGTCGTAATACTGGGGGTAGGC
>JARRPS010000123.1:0-11292 GCA_037382625.1 Gemmatimonadota bacterium
GGTCGAGGTTGAGCAGCGTCCCTTCGAGGCTTTCGAGGGTGGCGCGATCCTCGATCTCGTAATCGGCCAGAAGCGACTCGATGTCCGATCGCACCGCGGCGGCGAGGGGTGCGAAGGCATCTTCCGAGGTCAGAATCTCGCTGGCCGAGGCCTCCACCTCGTAGGTGTGGCGCGGAAGCTGGTCCTGGTTGGTGATCCGGGGCCGGGCGTCGTCGGACTCCGCGCCGGCCGTCGCGGCATCGTCGGACGGGCCACAGGCGATCAACGCCACCGCGAAGAAGAAGAGCAGGGCCGACAGGGGGTTTCGCATCAGGAATCTCTCGTGCTCAGAATGCATGGGGGCGGACGCCCGGATCTGTCGCCGGGCGCCCTGCAGCCGCTTCGATCGTCGCTACTGCGTCATACTGCTGTTCCAGGTGTCGCGGATCATCTTCCACCCGGCGTCGGTCTTCTTCCAGACCGCGAGGTACGACCCGTGGTCGGCGTGGGTTCCGTCCGCGAAGGTGCCCGACCAGCCCCCCGTCTCGACCGCCAGGTCGCCCACGAGCATGACGTCCCGGGTCTTCAAGTCGAGGATCGGAGCGTTCTCATCCAGCGAGTCCCACATGGCCCGAATCGCATCGTGCCCCGTCATCGGCTCTGAGCCGGGAGGCATGACGATGGCCGACTCGGCATACAGAGAGGTGAGGGTCGCCGCATCCCTGGCGTTGAACGCCGCTTCCATCTTCTCGGCGGCCGCCGTGACCTCGGCCTTCGCGTCCTGCGCGGTCGCCGACTGCGGGCCGGCGATCAGACAGGCGATGAAGGTCGCCGTCCACAATGGATAGATCCTGCGCTCCATGTCTCCTCCTTTTGGTCCACCAGCGTCCTCGGTTCGGCCCGTGCGCGACAGGTCCCGACAGCGGGCCGTTGCGCCCATGAACGGCAGGATTCGGATCCATGTCAACCGGTGGGAAGGCGAGCGGCGCCGGCTCACGCGCTTGTCTCCCGAAAGGCTCGCCCTTCCCCTCCGGCACGTAACCTGTTACCATCGTGCCGGATCTGCCGCGATACACGGGATTCTCTTCGAAGCTTCGTACCTTCCGACTGCTTCCTTCAGCATCTCACTTACGTCAGACCAGACACGCATCCGGGTCGTCACGAGGACGGCCCCTGCACACATCCGTATAGCAAGGACTAACTACGTGTCGTTCGAATCATTCAAGCTTCACCCGGACCTGCTCCGGGGCATCAACGCGCTCGGCTTCGAGAAGCCGACGCCCATTCAGACGCAGGCGATTCCGTCGGCCATGGCCGGACGGGATCTGCTTGCCTGTGCGCAGACCGGAAGCGGCAAGACCGCCGCCTTCCTGCTGCCCGTACTGCATCAGATCCTGGATCAGCCGCGCGGCACGACCCGCGCGCTCGTCGTCACCCCCACCCGGGAGCTCGCGGCGCAGGTCGCCGCCGACCTCCAGGACCTGGCGCGGTTCACGCCGCTGCGTGCCGCCGCCGTGTTCGGTGGCGTGAAGATGGGACCCCAGGAGAAGGCCTTCCGGCGCGGCGTGGACGTGATGGTCGCGACGCCGGGCCGGCTGCTGGATCACCTGAGCCGCCCCTACGCGAACCTAGACTCGGTCGAATATCTGATCCTCGACGAGGCCGACCGGATGCTCGACATGGGCTTCCTGCCGGACATCCGGCGGATTCTCGGCCAGCTTCCGAAGCGAAGGCAGACGCTGCTCTTCAGCGCCACGATTTCGCGGGAGATCGCGGCGCTGGCCGGCGGCCTCATGCGCGACCCCGTAAGCGTGGAGGTCGAGCGATCGGGCTCGACGGCCGATCTGATCGAGCAGTCGATCTACCCCGTCGAGCAGCACCGGAAGACGGCGCTGCTCCTGGACCTCCTCGAGAAGGGCGAAGTGGTCGACGCTCTCGTGTTCACGCGCACGAAGCGGCGCGCGGACCGGGTCGCGAAGCAGCTTTCGAAGCAGGGCATCAAGGCGGAGCGCATTCACGGCAATCGCAGCCAGGGCCAGCGCACAGCGGCTCTCGCGGGATTCAAGAAGGGCCGGATCAAGGTGCTGGTCGCCACGGACGTCGCCTCCCGGGGCATCGATGTCGAAGCGCTCGGCCACGTCGTGAACTACGACGTGCCCGGAGCCCCGGAGGACTACATCCACCGGATCGGTCGTACGGGTCGCGCCGAGGTGAAGGGGAACGCGTTCACCTTCGTTTCGCTGCAGGAAGAGGCGGACGTGCGGAACATCGAGCGGGTTCTGCGGCGTAAGCTGCCGCGGATTCGCGTGCCGGGATTCGACCACGGCGCCGTGTCGTGGGGCACGAAGGCCGGCGGGAACGGATCGGCCAGCGGAGGTTCGAACGGCAACGGCCGGCCCAACGGCAACGGTCGCAGCCCCTCCAACGGGCTCGGCAGATCCGACCACGGTGCCGGACAGCCGCCTCAGGGGCCTCGCTCGACGCGGCTCGGCTCCCGCCGGGGCCGCCAGCGGTCCGGCCGGCGGTAGCCTCTACGGACTCTCGCCCGCGAGGATGGCCATCTCGGCCTCCTTGCGGGCCCGGATCCGGGGATCATCGATCACGAGGTCCCAGATCGGGTCGAACGGGAACCCGAGATTGCTGCCGATGGGAAACTCCTCGAGTCGGGCGACGAGCTCGTCCACCCGGCCGGCGGCCGCCAGCAGCTCGAGGCATTCTGTAACGCCCTGCAGGTAGCCGAAGGGTCGGTCCGACTCACACGTGGCCCGCCACTCCTCCGGCAGCTCGAGCGGCAGCACCTCGACCTCGCGCCTTTCGAGCAACTCGATCCGACGCAGCGCGCGTCCCTCGAGGCCCTCCCAGATCGGCTTGATCCGGGCAGACTGCTCGATCGCGGCGCGGGCCGAGTCGAACTGCCCGGCCTCCACGTGCACGTTGGCCAGGTTTCCCCAGCCGGAGGTCCAGGCCGGGTCGCGTGCGATCATCTTCCGGAACTGGGCCGCGGCCTCCTCCAGCCGGCCGGCCCGCATGAGGCTCCGCCCGTAGTCGAGATTCGCGGCCCGCGACATCGAGTCGAGCTCGACGGCGATCCGGCCTTCCTCTACCGCCTCGACGTGCCGCCCCATCATCGAAAGGGCTTCCCCGAGCCACTGGTGAGCTTCGGCATACAGCGAATCCAGCTCGATGGCCCGCCGGAACGCTCCCACGCGCGCCGAGCCGAAAGGCAGCGACTGCCCTACGGCCGCGTGCGCCTGCGGGAGCATAGGGTCGAGCGCCACGGCGCGGTCGGACGCCTCCCGGGCCTCGAGGAGCGCCTCCTCGAAGGGGATCGCGCGGCCATAGAACGGGATCAGGGCGTAGGTCAGCCCGAGGCCCGACCAGGCGAGCGCGAAGTCGGGATCCAGCTGCGTCGCACGATGGAAGTGGTCGATCGCGGCGAGCAGGCTCTGCGGCGTCCGGCGCTGGAATTCGAACCGCCCCCGCAGGTATTCGTCGTAGGCCTCCGGGTCGCCGGTCGTCGGCTCCACCATGGCCGCCTCGGCCTGGGCCGGCAGGAGTGACACCCGCAGCGCCCGGGCGATCGATCGGGCGATCTCGTCCTGGATCGAGAAGAGGTCGCGCGGCTCCCGCGTGAAGGTCTCCGACCAGATGTGGAAGCCGGTCCGGGCGTCGATCAGCTGGGCCGTGACCCGCACCCGGCTCGAGTCGCGGCGGACGCTGCCCTCGAGCACCGCGGAGACGTCCAGCTCCTCGGCGATCTCGCGCAGGTCCTTGTCGACGTTCTTGTAGGCGAAGGCCGAAGTCCGCGACGTCACCCGCAGCTCGGGCACGCGCACGCGAAGGGCAGCACGGCGACCGAGGCGTCGGTCGGCGTCGGATCGCGGCCCAGCGTCCACCAGGCGCCGAGGGCGAACAGGAAGAGCCCGAGCAGCGCGGCGAGCCCCGAGGGCCAGCGCCGGACCGCGGGAGCGCCGACGATCTCGTCGATCTCCTCTCCCGTGGCCTCGCCCGTCTTCTGGAGTCCCCCGGGCGTGACCTGGTAGCTCCAGGCCAGGGCGACGGCGAGAGGAAAGCCGGCGACGACGACGAGCGCCGCGATCGTGGTCAGCGAGGGGGGCAGACGCAGCGCGTCCACGAGGATGTCGACCCCCTGCAGGATTCCGAACGCCGCCGCGCCGTACAGGGCGACCGTCCGGAACACCTTGCGACGCTTCAGCTCGGCGAAGAAGCGCTGGTAGTTGCGGCCCCGGTGCATCGGACTAGGCGCCCGCCTTCCGATCGGCGGCGGCTTTCTCGGCCGCGTCCGGCCAGATCGGGGCCTTCGCCATCGGATCGTAGCCGTTGGGGACGCCCACCGACCTCACGATCGCGAGAAACCTCGGATCGTCGCGCAGCGGGTCCCATTCGGGGAACACCCCGATTCGCCACAGGTCGCCCGCGCCCTCGGCTTCCATTTCCTGCAGATAAGCGATCGTCTCGTCCACCTGGCCGAGGGTCGGGCGGAACAGGAACTGCCGGCGCGGCGGCAGTTCGTCCGTGCGATCGAGGAGCGCCAGCGCCTCCTCCGTCCGGTCTCCGGTCACGATCGCCTCGCCGAGTATCCTCCACTGGTCGGGATCCGGAAGACCTAAGCTCCGCGCCATGCGAACGGCCGCGTCCTCTGCCTCCGCCACGCTCAGCCCGAGGATGCGGGCATAGGCGAGCAGCTTCATCGCCCCGAGACCGTCCCGCGCCAGCTCCTCGGCCCGCTCGTACGCCTCCCGGGCCCGCTCCGGCTCGCCCGCGACCGTCAGGTGATCGCCGAAGTTGATGTAGAAGAACCCCGAGAGGGGATCGAGCTCGACCGCGCGCTCGATGTAGGGCCGGGCGTCCTCGACGCGACCGACGTTCGTCAGCAGGCCGGAGAGCTGCTGGTTCGCGTTCGCATAGGACGGGCGGAGCTCGAGCGCCCGATGCAGGGCCAGCTCGCCCACCTCATGGTCGCCGTCGAACTCGGCGGCGAGAACACCGGCGGAGACCCAACCCTCAGCCATCTGCGGATCCAGCGCGAGCGCCCGCAGGGCCGCGAGTCGGCCTTCCGGCAGCATTTCCGCCTGGCTGATCTCCCTCCACACGAGTGCATCGATCGCATCGGCGAGTCCGCTCCATGCGAGCGCGAACTCCGGATCCAGGCGCAGGGCACCACGGAAGTCGTCGACTGCCTCGAGCAGCAGCTCCACGTCACGCGTCCGCCACTTCTCCCGGCCCTTCAGATACCGGTCGTACGCTTCGACGTTCTTCGTACCTCCGCGCGTCGACGGGACTTCCTCGGCCTGGAGCCGGGGAATGAGGGCCGACGTCACCTGGCTCGCGATCTCGTCCTGCGTCGCGAAGACATCCTCGAGTCCTCGGTCGTACTCCTTCGACCAGAGGTGGAAGCCATGCTCCGCGTCGATCAGCTGGACGGTGATCCGGACCTGGTCGCCGGACCTGCGGACGCTCCCCTCCAGCACGGTCTCGACACCCAGCGAATCCGCGATCGTCCGGATGTCCACGTTCGTGCCCTTGAATGCGAAGGAAGACGTCCGGGCCGCGACGCGCAGATCCTCGACTCCGGCGAGTGCGTTCAGCAGCTCTTCGGACAGGCCGTCGCTGAAGTACTCGAGATCTTCGTTTCCACTCAGGTTGGCGAACGGGAGCACCGCGATCGAGTCGTAGGTCCCGGTCCCCCGCATTCGACCCGTGACGAGCCACCAGCCGCTGAGCCCGATCAGGATCACGCCCGCCAGTGCCGCCAGACCGATCGGCCATCGACGACCCGCCGGCTGAGCGACGATCTCCTCGATCTCGCCGGTCGCGGCGTCGTCCGTGCGCTTCAGCCCGTCGGGTGTCAGCTCGAATGCCCAGGCGATGAGGATCGCGATCGGAAATCCGAGAATCACGAGGAACGCGATCGCGCTGAGAATCCACGGCGGAAGGTGAAGCGCGGGAACGAACACATCCGCCGCCTGGACGATCACGAAGCCGACCCCGCCGTATACCGCGGCGATTCGGAAGACATGTCTCCGCTTGAGCTCGGCGAAGAACCGCTGGTATCCCTGCGTGCGTGACATGGTCAGTTGAGCTCTTCGTCGCTGTGGTCTTCGGCCGGATCGTACCCGTTCGGCAATCCCAGCTGCTGCGTGAGTCGAATCATCCGGGGATCCTCCCGCAGCGGATCATACGCCGGGTCCACGCCGATCACGAAGATCGACGCGTCTCCGGCTTCGGCCGCGCGCTCGAGGCGCCGCATCGCGGATGCCGTGTCCCCGAGCGCGAGGGTCATTTCCGCGATTTCCCGCGAGCTGATCCCGGCCTGCTCCATGCTGTCCAGCAGCTGGAGGGCCTCCGGGCGCAGATCCGGATTCAGCACGGCGCGCCCGATGACCTCCGCATCGCCCGGCGCAGGCCAGCCGGCGAACTCGGCCCATCGCGCTGCATACCTCGCGAGCTGATCCGGGTCGAGGTCGAGCAGCTCGCCAAACGAGACGAGATTCGCCGCCGGTCCTGACGGATCGAACCCCATCTCGAGGATCGTCAGATACTCGTCGCGCGCCGCATCCAGGTTCCCCAGCAGTATGTCGGTGAACGCTTTCCCGTCCCGCCCCGTTCCGGAGATCGGATCGAGCTCGACCGCGCGCTTGCTGAACGGCTCCGACAATTTGACGCGTCCCGAATAGCGATAGGCGTCGGCGAGCCAATGATAGGGCGTCGAGTACGACGGTTTGAGCTCGATCGCCCGCCGGAGCGCCAGCTCGGCGAAGGTCCAGTCGCGGTCGAAGTCGAGCGCCAGGACCCCGAGCGACGCCCAGCCCTCGGCGAGATCCGGTTCGAGCACGAGCGCCCGCTGCGCTGCATATCGGGCTTCCGGCAGTCGATTACGCTCGTCCGGCAGGCGGAACATCAGAGCGTCGAGCGCGTCTGCCAGCCCGCTCCACGCCAGCGCGAAACCGGAGTCGCGGGCGATCGCCTCCTCGAAATGTTCGATCGACTCGCGCAGCTTGGGAATGTTGCGAGTCACCCATTTCTGTCTCCCCGTCAGGTACAGCTCGTACGCCTCGACATCGTCGGTTCCCCCGCGGTAGAGACGCTCGATTTCTGCCCCCGACAGGCGCAGCACGAGAGCGTCCGCGATCGACGCGGCGATCTCATCCTGCACGGCGAAGATGTCGGCCGGGCTTCGATCATACTCCTCCGACCACAGGTGATACCCGGTCCTCGCGTCGTTCAGCTGGGCCGTGATCCGCAGGCGATCCGCCGAGCGCCGGACACTGCCCTCGAGCACGGTCTCGACGTCCAGACCCTCGGCGATCTCCCGGATGTCGGCATCGGTGTTCTTGAAGGAGAACGCCGATGTCCGGGCCGCGACCTTGAGTCCCTCGATGCCAGCGAGCGCATTCAGTAGCTCCTCTGCGAGACCGTCGCCGAAGTACTCGTTCTCTTTCTGGCCGGACAGGTCGGTGAACGGGAGGACGGCGATCGAATCGTACGAAGCGTCACCCGCGAGCGGACCCTGCAGAGCCCACCAGCCACCGCCTAGCAGAAGTCCGATGCCGACCAGGGCAGCCAGGCCCGACGGCCATCGTCGGCGCGGCGGCTGGTCGACGATCGACTCCAGCTCCTCGGTATTCGCCGGGTCCGTGCGATGAAGGCCTTCCGGCGTCCGTTCGTAGACCCAGGCCAGCGCGAGGGCGACCGGAAACCCGAGAATCGCGAGCCACACTACGAGGCTCACGGTCCACTCGGGAAGCGGGATTCGCGGGAAGATCACGTCGGCGGCCTGGATCACGACGAAGGCGGCCGCTCCGTACACGGCGGCCACCCGGAAGACTTCCCGTCGCTTCAGGTCCGCGAACAGGCGCCGGTAGGAAGGTGAAGTCACTCGCTCACCCGGGCGCGCATCTCCGGATCGGCGTCCGACCACAGGTTTTCGAACGTCGTCCGGTAGCCTTCGGCCGCAACGGGATCATCTTCCCTTTCCGCGATTTCGGACAGCCGTAGCCGGGCGATGGATCGATAGGGAAGGTCGGACGGCGAGATCTCGCCCAGGGTGGAGAACCACCGCTTCGCCTCGTCGTACCGACCGAGCTCGAACAGGACCTGGGCCCGCAGGAAACGCTCGGCGACACGGGCGAACAGGGGCGAGGCCATCGTCTGACCGTACCAGGCGTAGTTCCGGGCGGCCTCGAGATCTCCCAGCGCTTCCTCGAGCCGCCCTCCCTGGTAGTGCACGGCCGCTCTCACCGAGTGGGACAGGTCCGTTGCCAGGCTCCCCGCGGTGGAAGGCACCTGCATCAGGCGCAGAGTGTCGGCATGTGCGAGGGCCGCTTCGTCCTCTCCGAGACGGGCCCGCAGCAGTCCGAGCTGGTACTCCCGGATCAACGGGTGCAGCTCGTCGTGCGAGCTGAAGACCACGCTGGGGTTGCCGCTCTGCGGAATGGAGGCTGGGTCCAACCGCTCCAGACGGTCGGCCAGATCGGAGAGCGTCGCGCCCGAAACCGGCACGAAGGGCATGGTCGACACGATCGACTCGTATTCGAGACCCACCCCCGGCGCGATCCTCCTCAGCTCGGCGAGTCTCTGACGTGCCGCGTCCAGCCGCCCGCGCGCGAGGTCGAAGTACGCGAGCCAGATGTTCCCTAGTTGTCGGGCCTCGACGCTCCGGTTCCGCGAAGCGAGCACGGTCGCCACGTGTTCCGCGCCTTCCAGTCGATGCGGGTACGTCGCCACGCTCCAGGTGGCCAGGACGAGTCCGACGTCGTTCGCCTCCGGCATGCGGCTCTCGACGGCGGCGATCTTCGCCCCGTCGTCTTCCGAGTACGCCCGGAGAGCTTCGACCTCCAGGGTTCGACCGGGGTCGGGATTGAGCGAGATGAAGCGGTCGGCGAGCGTGTCGAGTCTCGCGTCCTCTCCCTCGAACGCGGCGAGTCGGGCGAGGTGGATCAGCGCCGTCGAGTGATTCGGATCGAACGCGATCACCCGGTCCAGCGTGGATCGCGACTCCGTGAACGATCGGCCATAGAGAGGATTCGCGTGAAACAGCACTTCGCTCAAATCGAGCCAGGCTTCCATCTCGTCGGGGTGCGTCCCGAGTATGGACCGGTACGCTCGGGCCGCGGCTTCGTTGTCTCCTTTTCGCCGCGTCAGGTACGCATCCAGCATCCGGCGATCGCGCGGCGCGAGCCGGTCCGCCCAGCGGATCGCGTCCTCCGCCGATTCGTTCGACACGGCCTCCAGCAGCGCCCATTCGGCCACGATGCTCAGTCGATAGTGCGCCAGCGCGAACGCGCTGTCCTCCTGCACGGCCCGTTGAAAGCTGGCGACCGATGCCTCGAACTGACCCCGCCGGAACTGCTCCTCGCCTTCGAAGAACGCCTTGAGCGCGGGGAGACTCTCGGTGGTGACCGCCGCGATCCGCCGCACCCGCGCCGCCGGACCACCCGAGAGTCCGGAAAGCAGTTCTGCCGCCAGGGCGTCCACCAGCTCGAACATTTCGTCTTCGCTGCCCTGTACGCTGGCCTCGCCCACGGGCGATCCGTCGTTCGCCGCATCGTAGAGGGCGGCCGTGATCTGCATCCGCCCCCCGGCCTCGACGAGGTTGCCGATCACGTAGTAGCCCGCCTCGAACTCGGACGCCGCGGCGGCGCCGGCTGACATGTCCCCGGGCTCGAATCCTTCCCGCTCCATCGCGTGCATCACGGCGCGCGCGTCGACGGTCTGCAGCGCCCCGGCACCGTCGAGCTTGGTGCCGAGGAGGCTGACCATGCCTTCGCCGAGATAGGCGACGTCCGGGCTTCCCTGCACGGCGAACGGGATGATCACGACCCCCGTTCCGCTCATCGGCTCGGAGTTCGCATCCGCTCCGATGGCTGCGACGCCCGGGCTCTCCCCGGCCTCGTCCGCGGCCGAATCGCCTCCCATCCGGTCGAAGGCCCACCACCCCGTGGCCTCCGGAGTCCGGTGCAGCGCTCCTCCCGGCCCGCGCTCGAGCGCCCAGGCGAGGGCGATCGCGATCGGAAAGCCGGCCAGCACGGCAATCGTGATCGTCGTACGTACGACCGAGGGAAGCTGGAGGCCGTCGGCGATCAGTTCAGTGACCTGGAGTACGATGAACCCGGCCGCGCCGTACGCGGCGACGACCCGGAACACCTTCCGCCGCTTGAGCTCGGCGAAGAACCTCTGGTATGCGGGAGTATCCTCGGACATGCGCTCGAAGATCGGACCTCGAACCCGCGGCTGGCAAGCGCGGCGGGCGATCAGAGCGTTTCGACTCCCGTCGCTCCGAACTTCCAGCGTTCCTTTGAGGAACGCGCTTCCTCCACGTCCACCAGGGCCAGCAGGATGCCGCCCACCACGAAGAAGACCATCAGCGCGAGAATCGCCGGCCGGCCCGAGCCGGTCCGGGTGACGACCAGGGCGAAGATCAGCGGACCCCAGATCGCCGCGAACTTCGACAACACGGAGTAGAAGCCGTAGAACTCCGCCGACGCCTCCTCGGGAATCATCGAGCCGTACAGGCTGCGACTCAGCGACTGGGCCCCTCCCTGGACGAAACCGACGCATGCGCCGAGCGCCATGAACCCGGCCGGCACCCGCTCGGGCAGGAAGTAAGCGGCGACCGTGATCAGCGCGAAGCCGGCCAGGCAGATGAGAATCGTCGGGCGCGCCGAGATCCTCCCGGCCACGCGCCCGAAAAACCAGGCCCCGCCGAACGCCACGAACTGAACGATCAGGAAGGTGGCCATGATCTCGGTGCTCTCGAGGCCGAGGGTCCCGGAGGCGTAGACCGAGGACATGTTCAGCACCGTCTGGATCCCGTCCACGTAGATCATGTACGCGACGAGGAACAGCAGCAGCTGCGGAAAGCCGAGCAGTCTCCGCAGCGTCGCACCGATCCGGCCGAAGCCGATCCGTGCGTAGGCCGCGGGGCGAGGCACGGCGCGAAGCTCCTCGGGCATCGGGCTCGGCTCGCCGGTTTCCTCGAAGTAGCGAAGGGCGAAGACGGTGAACCCGAGCCACCACAGGCCCGCTCCCGCGAGAGCCAGTCGGACGGCCATGGCCCTGTCGAGACCCAGCGGCTCGTTGAAGGTCACCAGCAGCAGGGCGATCGCGAAGTAGAGACCTCCTCCGATGTAGCCGAACGCGTACCCCCGGGCCGACTCCCGGTCGATCGTGTCGGGCGTCGTAAGGTCGGGAAGGAAGCCGTCGTAGAACACGTTCGCGCTGACGAAGCCCACCTGAGTGAGGAAGAAGAGACCCATGGTGATCAGTACGTCTCCGGTGCCGACGAAGACG
>JARRPS010000124.1:0-6295 GCA_037382625.1 Gemmatimonadota bacterium
GATCGACCGGGCCCGGGAAGCGGGCGTCACCGAGCTGGTGACGATCGCCTCGGATCCGCGGGACGCGAAGATCGCCATCGAGATCGCCACCGGACGCGATGGGGTCTGGTGCACGGCTGGACTCCACCCGCACGAGGCCGACCAGTTCGACGGCCGGACGGTGTCGGCGCTGCGACATCTGGCCGCCCGGCCCGAGGTGGTCGCGATCGGCGAGGCGGGCCTCGACTTTCACTACGACAACGCGCCGCGAGACCGACAGCGGCTCTGCTTCGAAGCGCAGCTCGCGCTGGCCCGCGAGCTCGACCTGCCGATCGACGTGCATTCCCGGGACGCCGACGATGACACGGCGGCCTTCCTGGCCTCCACCGACGCCCGGGGTGTGCTGCACTGCTTCTCGGCCGGGCCGGAGCTGCTCGAGGCTGGGCTCGACGCCGGCTGGATGGTGTCCTTCAGCGGAATCGTCACCTTTCGACGCTTCGACGGCGCGGATCTCGTCCGCCGGGTGCCCGACGATCGCCTGCTGATCGAGACCGACAGTCCCTATCTCGCCCCGGTGCCGCACCGCGGTCACCGCAACGAGCCGGCCTTCCTGCCGGCGACGTGCCGGGCCGTGGCCGCCATGCGCGGCCAGTCGCCCGAGGCTCTCGCAGCGTTGACCCGCCGCAACGCGCTCTCCTTCTACGGGCTGGAAAGCGATGAGCGGTGACGCGCCGAGCGGTCCCGCGTCGACGGGCGATCCGAATCCCGTGAGCGATCCGGGCCCGCGCATCCGGATCCTTCCCGACCACGTGGCGAACCAGATCGCCGCGGGTGAGGTCGTAGAGCGACCGGCCTCGGTCGTCAAGGAGCTTGTCGAGAACTCTCTCGACGCCGGAGCGAAGCGCGTGGACGTGGAACTCCGCAATGGGGGCAAGACCTGGATCCGCGTGGCCGACGACGGGGAAGGGATGCACCGGGCGGATGCACTGCTTGCGCTCGACCGCCACGCGACGAGCAAGATCCGCGAGGTGGCGGACCTTCGATCGGTGGCCTCTTTCGGTTTTCGGGGCGAGGCGCTCGCATCGATTGCCGCAGTCAGCCGGTTCGAGCTGCAGACGGCGCCGGGCGGCGACGCGATGGGCACGCGGATCCGGGTGGAAGGCGGGAGGATCGTATCGGTCTCCGACGTCGCGCGCCGCCGGGGCACGACGGTCACCGTGCGCTCGCTGTTCCAGAACGTTCCGGCCCGCGCGAAGTTCCTTCGCTCGGCGGCCGCCGAGACGAGAGCGGCGAGCGAGGCGCTCGTGCTGCTCTCGCTGGGTAATCTCCAGGCCTCGATCCGTCTCTCCTCCAACGATCGAGAACTCCTGGACCTCCCGGCCGCCGACGACATCGGCGCCCGCGTTCGCGACCTGTGGGGCGAGGAGGAGGCCGGCGAGCTGCTGGCGCTGGACGAGGAACGGGAGGGGATCCGGGTCGCCGGGCTGATTCAGCGACCCGATGCGGCACGGCCGGCCGGAGGGCGGCGCTACCTGTTCGTCAACGGGCGTCCCTTCCGCGATCCCGGGCTGCTTCGGGAGCTCGACGACGCCTACCGGACGACGGTCGCGCCAGGACTGCGGCCGAGCGCCTTTCTCTACCTCGCCATTCCGGCGGGCGGTGTCGATGTGAACGTACATCCGGCCAAGGCCGAGGTCAGGTTCTCGGATGCGGGGAAGGTGCGCGAAGCGGTCCGCGATGCGGTCCGGTCCCGCCTCGGAGAACTGACCAGCGCGCCGGCTTTCGGAAGTGAGGAAGGGCCGGCGGGAGCGGGCGGCGTCGGTCGGGTGACCGTGCCGCTTCCGCGCGTGGCCGAGCGGCCACGGCCGCGGGCTCCCGAATCGGGCTCAGAGGGAGCTGCCTCGAGCGGCGCTCCGCAACTCGCCTTCTTCGTCAGCCGCGAGGCGGCGCACGGTGACGCGGAGGGCGGATCACTCGACGAAGATGGAGAGCGGGGCGAGGTCGGCGCCTCCCGTCACCCGGCCGACGCGGACGCCGAGGCCGCGGCCCTGGCGGCTCTCGCCGCGCCGGGTGATCCGACACGCACCGGGCCCTGGCAGCTCCACGATGCCTACATTCTCGTTCCGACCCGCCAGGGACTCCTGGTGATCGATCAGCATTCCGCCCACGAGCGAATCCTGTTCGAGGAGACGATGGAGAGATTCCGGGGCCAGGGAGGGACATCGCAACGCCTGCTCTTCCCCCTCACTCTCCGTCTGTCGCCCGCCGAGTTCGGCGCCGTCTCGGAGCTCGCCGGCCTTCTGAACGCTGTCGGATTCGAGCTCGAGGAATTCGGCGAGCGGACGATCATCGTTCACGCCGTTCCGAATCTTCACGAGCGCTTTGACGCGGAGACCGCTTTTCACGAGATGGTCGGAGAGCTGGCGCACGGATCGGAGCTCGTGAATTCGGCCCGCAACCAGCACGAGAGGATCGCCAAGAGTCTCGCCTGCAAGGGCGCGATCAAGGCCGGACAGCCTCTCTCGCGGGCCGAGATGGAGGAACTGGTAGACCGCCTGTTCGCGACCGAGCTTCCGGGTCACGACGTACACGGACGACCGACGATCCTGCGGCTGACCCTCGGTGAACTGGCCCGTCGTTTCGGCCGCAGCTGACCGAGCGTCTTGCCGCTGATGCGACGGCCGGTGATCGCCCTGCTCGGTCCCACGGGGACCGGAAAGACCGGGATCGCCCTGCATGTGGCCGAGCGGGTCGACGCCGAGATCATCTCGGTGGACAGCCGCCAGGCCTATCGCGGCATGACCGTGGGCACGGCGGCCCCGACCGCCGCGGAACTGGAGAGAGTGCCCCACCACGGGGTCGGATTTCTCGCGCCGGGCGAACGGTACGGCGCGGGCCGGTTCGGCCGTCTGGCGCGGGATTGGATGGCCGAGATCCGAGGACGGAATCGCGTGCCGATGTTGGTGGGAGGCACCGGTTTCTTCTACCGTTCCCTGGTCCGCCCGATTTTCCGTGAGCCCGAACTGGATCCGGACCGTCGCCGCCGCCTGGAGGCCTGGATCGAGGGTCGTGAGCCCTCCCGGCTCGCCGACTGGGTCCGTGCGCTGGATCCCGCTCTAGCGGATCGCCTCACGGTCCTGGATCCGCAGCGTGCACAGCGCGCCCTCGAGATCGCCCTGCTCACGGGCCGACCGCTGACCTGGTGGCAACGGCACGGGGTCCCCGAGGCGGAGCCGGTCGATGCCCTGCCGTTCGTACTGGAGCTGGAACCCGAGGAGCACCGACACAGATTGCGCCGGCGGGCCGAGATGATGCTGGACGGCGGCTGGCGGGAGGAAGTCGAACGCCTGCTCGATGCCGGCCACGGGCGCGGGTCGATTCCGTTCCGGACCATCGGATACGGCTCCGTCGCGGAGTGGCTCGGCGGCGGGATCTCGCGCGACGATGCCCTCGCGTGCATCCTTCGGGACACGTGGGCCTACGCGCGGCGTCAGCGTACCTGGTTCCGTCACCAGATGCCCCCGGGCGCGATTCGGTTGGACGCGGCCGAAGCGCCGGACGTATTGGCCGAGCGGATCGTTCATGCGGCGCGGAACGACCGCAGGGACTCACAAGAAGGGGAACGATGAGAATCGGAATCGCCTGCTACCCGACGTACGGCGGGTCGGGCGCTGTCGCGACGGAGCTCGGCCTGCAGCTCGCCGAACGTGGGCATGAGGTGCATTTCATCTCGTACGCGCAGCCTTTCCGGCTCACGACCTTTCGCGACCGGGTGTACTTCCACGAGGTCGAGGTCCCGCACTATCCCCTGTTCGAGTATCCCCCGTACTCTCTCGCGCTGGCCGTCCAGGTGGGCGAGGTCGCGCGCCAGCACGATCTCGACCTCCTGCACGCGCACTACGCGATTCCGCACGCCGCGGCCGCGTGGATGGCGGAGCAGATGCTGCTTGATGAAGGGCGTGAGCTGAAAATTGTTACGACGTTGCATGGTACGGATATAACACTCGTAGGGCAGGACCCATCGTTCTGGTCGATCACCCGATTCTCGGTGGAGCGATCGGACGGCGTGACGGCGGTGTCGGAGTACCTGCGGGAAGAGACGTACCGCGCCTTTCAGTGCCGGCGCGCCGACATCCGGGTGATTCCGAACTTCATCGACCCCGAGGTCTTCGACCGCACGAAATACGACTGCCATGGAGACGCGCTGGCCCCCGGGGGCGAGAAGATCGTGATGCATATCTCCAACTTCCGACCGGTGAAACGGGTGGGAGACGTGGTCGCGGTGTTCGCCGGCATTCGATCGTCCGTGCCGGCGCGGCTCGTGTTCGTGGGAGATGGGCCGGAGCGGGCACACGCCAGGGAGGAGGTCGCGCGCTACGGCCTCGACGAGGACGTTGTCTTCCTCGGAAAGCTCGAATCGGTGGCCGAGCTCCTTGCCTGCGCCGACCTCTTCCTTCTTCCCAGCGAGATGGAGTCGTTCGGCCTCGTAGCGCTCGAGGCGCTGGCGACCGGCGTTCCGGTGATCGGCGCCTCCGGGTCGGGACTGAACGAGGTGGTGTCGGATGGCGAGACGGGGTTTCTCCACCCGGTCGGTGACGTGGCGGCGATGTCGGCGAGCGGCACCCGCCTTCTGACCGAGCCCGAGCTCTGGAGCCGGATGTCCACTGCTGCGCGCGAGCAGGCGGTGGAGCGGTACCACGTAGACCGAGTGATCCCGATGTACGAGGCGTTCTACGCCGAGGTGCTGGGCTCGTGAGCGGGTGGCAGGCGGCACTGCTCGGAATCATCCAGGGGCTGACCGAATTCCTGCCGGTCTCGAGCAGCGGGCACCTCGTGCTGTCGCAGGCCCTGCTCGGGCTGAAGTTGCCCGGAGTCACCTTCGAGGTCGTGGTGCATCTCGCCACGTTGTGCGCGGTGCTCTGGGTGTACCGCGCGAAGGTGGCTTCTCTCGCGAGCGGGGCGCTGGCTGGCCGGAAGGCGGCATGGATCTACATCGGCCTGCTCGCCCTGGCATCGATCCCGGCGGCGGTGGTCGGAATCGCGGGCGAGGGCTTCTTCACCGGGCTGTTCGGCAAGCCCGTCTGGGCGGCCGTCTTCCTGGTCGTCACGGGATTCATCGTCTGGTCGATCCAGTACACGGCGCCGAAGGAGACGAAGGCGCAGCCCGGCCCCGGGGACGCGTTCAAGATCGGCCTCGCTCAGGCGATGGCGATCCTTCCGGGCATCTCACGTTCGGGATCGACCGTCGCGACCGGGGCGGCGCTCGGCATCGATGCCGTGAAGGTGGCCGAGTTTTCCTTTCTGATGTCCGTGCCCGCGATCCTCGGCGCCGGCCTGCTGCAAGTGGACGAGATCGGCGCGATCGCAGACGCCGGGGGAGCGTTGAGCCTTTCCATCGGTTTCGCTGCCGCCCTCGTGTCGGGCATCGCGGCGATCCACCTCTTCGTCCGGATGCTCGAGAACCGCACCTTCCACTGGTTCGCCGTCTACTGCTGGATCGTCGGCTCCGGGTACCTTCTCGCCGCATTCTTATTCCCGGGACTGCGATGATGAAGTCGAACACAGCGGGGCGCTTCGGGGACCCCCTCTCTCTCGAGGCGCTGATCGAGGCGGCGCTGGCCGAAGACCTCGGCCCGGGGGACGTGACCAGCGAGTGGACCGTGCCCTCGGGTGCCGCGGGCCAGGCGGTCATCCTCAGCAAGGCGTCAGGGGTGGTGGCGGGCGTCGCGGCCGCGGCCGCCGTGTTCCGCCGGTTCGATTCGGATCTGCAGGTCGGCCCGGACTGCGGCGAAGGAGATGGCGTCGAGCCCGGCGATCTCGTACTCACGGTGTCCGGGTCTCTCGCGTCGATTCTCGGCGCCGAGCGGACGGCCCTGAATTTCCTTGGTCGGCTCTCCGGAATCGCGACGTCCGCGCGTCGATTCGCTGATGCGATCGAGGGTACCGACTGCCGCGTTCTCGATACCCGAAAGACCACGCCCGGCTGGCGAGCGCTGGAGAAGAGAGCCGCCGCCGCGGGAGGAGCCGTGAACCACCGGACCGGCCTCTACGACATGGTCCTGATCAAGGAGAATCACATCCGGGCGGCCGGCGGCATACGCGCAGCGCTCGACGGCGCGCTCGGCCCGGCCCATGAGGTGAGGATCGAGGTGGAGATCGAGGTGTCGGGGTTCGGCGAGCTCGAGCTGGCGCTGGCCGGGACCGCTCGCGGCGAAAGGCCGCAACGGATCCTGCTGGACAACATGACGATGGAGGAGCTGGAGCGCTGCGTGCGGCGCGTATCCGGGGCAGAGGGCCCGCGCCCGAAGCTCGAGGC